>NZ_WTLC01000047.1:0-34553 GCF_011378875.1 Pseudoalteromonas sp. Z9A5 | reverse complement strand
TATGCCAGCAAAGCAGAAGAAAGCGATGCGCAGTACAGCTTATCTTGAAAAGGTATTGAATTTATAGTGTTTTTTCATGCTCTTGCCCTGGGCTATTCTTTAATGGTTGAACTTTTAAACTACAAACAATTGATCTCAGAAAAACATAAATAATTTTTATAATAACTTTTTGCTACACCTATTTAATATTTAAATGTTATATTTTTGTTATTTTACTTAGAATGCATATCACATTAAACGGAGGGGATTACCAAACAACGTTCAGTTTTCTACCCAAGCAAGCACATTGCCGAAAATTAACTAATAACAATGTCAAAAATCACTAACCTTGTACTACCCCTTCTTCTGCTTATTAATAACATCAGAAAGCTCTAAAAGTGTAGGCTTACCTCCTAAATAATTTGTATCGATATGATAACTATCACCAATCCAAAAAGGGAGTTGCGTAGAGTTATGACCATGAATAGAAAAATTAATACCATGATTATTAATTATTTTTTTACTATTAAATACCTTACGATCCCACAATAATGACTCAACAATTACTGATTTATCCTCAATATCCGAAGAGCATTCCCAATTCCATTGCTGAGGAATGGTATGTGATAAACCTATTTTATGACCTTTATATTCAAGTACTATAGATAATGGTTTTTTTAAAAGCTCATCACACATACTCAAAAGCAGGTTTTGAGGAACAGCTTTGTGCCAATTACCACCATTGTCTGTCCAAAGCTTAAAAGCGGCTTTATCGTTACTTAATAGAGATTCAAGCATTAAATGCTCATGATTCCCTAATACCATATATGCATTGATTGCTTTTAAATACTCAAATAATTCATAACTTTTATCACCACGATCAATTGTATCTCCAAGGCAAAATAAAGCATCACTTTGCGAATTAAAATCTACATTTTTAAGTGCACTTTTTAAAGCAAGTAAATCACCATCGAGATCGCCAATTACAAATACTCGGCAATCATCACCTAATGATATAACATGTTTTGTAGGCGCAATTTTAATAGCACTAATACCAATGTTCAATATTTGCTCCAGTAAATTTAAATTTGTGAGTTGAATAATAGTAATTTCAAATATTACGGTAACTTGCGTAATAGCTTAATAATGACTTTAACACCTCATGTGCGACTCTTCTAAACCATACAAGTATAAAAACAATAACACGAGCCTTAAATAAGCTAATTTTTATTGTTAATTTAGAGGGGGCAGAACATGGAGTCGACGGCGTCACTAGATAAAATAACATACAGCTTACTATTTGAAATAATTACATCAGTACAGTCATTTTAACATTGCCAAAGTAAGCTTAGATATAAGGTTGATGGTTGATGGTTGATGGTTGATGGTTGATGGTTCAATATCTAGTTAAAAAGGCATATTTCAACAAATTAGTACGTAAGTAATTAAAAAAATATACAAACCATGCCACTGCCTTATTTTAGTTGGCACTCCTTAAAAAGCTGGAACCTGAGTATTAGCTTGTTAATCGTACATATTTATCAGCTAATTCATCAATACTTTCTCGATTTGCAGGATCAGGCTTTATACAATCGATAGGGCAAACACTTACACACGTAGGTTTATCATAATGCCCTACACACTCAGTACATTTACTAGCATCTATTTGGTATATTTTAGCGCCCATATAAATAGCCTCATTAGGGCATTCAGGGTCGCACATGTCGCAGTTAATGCATTTGCTATTTATGAGTAGAGCCACTTTCTAGCCTTCTTAGTTAAAATCATCTAGAACAAAATAGAAAAAATAAAGTAGTTACAGTTTTATTCTTAATAACCCGATTAGTAATCGTAAATTATGCCTTTAATTCTTTTTTCTCATGTTGATTTTAATCAATACAATTCGTCGCAACTATCTTATTTATAGAGCCTGAAACAAGAAATAAAACTCATTATCCAGTTGCAATAAAAACAACAACCCTTTTCACTCTTAATCTCTAATGAAATATTAAGGCGCCGCTGTTAGTATTAAACAACATAATCAATAATTAAGTCTTAATATGATAAGTGGTTTTGATGGCAGCTAATTATTCTCTCGATGATTTACGTTACTTTTGCACCATAGTAAAACTTGGTAGCTTTAAAAAAGCATCAGCAAACCTTGATATGTCACTATCAACTTTAAGCCGTAGAATACGTTTATTAGAGCAAGCTCTGCAATTAACGCTATTAAACCGAGATGCCCACCGCGTTACACTTACACATATTGGCGAGTTATATTACGACCGCTATCGCAAGTTATTTGACGAAGTAGAGTGTATAGAGCAAGCACTTTGTGATGAGAAAGACCAACCTAAAGGAAAAATTAGGATCTCTGCCCCTATTTACATGGGTAAACACTTTTTAAGTGCTATTTTTTGTGATTTTTTACTGCAGTATCCCGATATTCAACTAGATTTACGCTTTTCAAATAACCTAATTGACATTGAAAAAGAAGGGATTGATATAGCGTTTAGAGTAAGAAACCCTGCTATTGATAATTGGGTTATTAGAGAACTAAAGCTTACTCATAATATATTATGTGCTCACCTAAATCATGATTATCAATCCATCACTCATCCTGAGCAATTAAAAAAGCAACCAAAAGTTACGTGCGTTGGGTTGGTACCGTGGCAATTAAAAAATCAGCAAACGAGCGAAGAGTACAGTTTTAATCCAAACACACATGTCCGATTAGAAGTTGATGAAATTCAAATGATGAAACAAGCTGTTGAGTCTGGTGTGGGTATTAGCTACATTCCTGATTATATCGCATTACCACTTATTGAAGCAGGAAAGCTTAAACGTATTCTTCCTGACTGGCAAAGCAAAGGGCAGCCATTTTCTATGCTTTATCGCGACAGAAAACAAATCCCTTATCGAGTGCGTTTACTGATAGAACATACACTGCAACACTTTACTAATATGTAGCAGTGTATGCTTTTTACAGCAAAATAATTAAGCTAATTCGTCTTTTAAAAACTAAGCCTTAGTACGATTACACCTAAAAATGCCGTTGTTAATCCTATCACCTCTTGGCGTGTAAAAGACTCTTTTAGAATGATGCGTGAGTACAGCAAAATAATTAAAATGTTCATTCCTGAAATTGCCGACACTAGCCCTGTATTACCAATTGCAAAAGCCGATATTATTGCAACCATGCCTGCTACATTCGTTAAACCAATAAGTAACCCGCACGAGAATGTTTTACCGGCAGACCAATACGCTTGAGAGCTGCCTTGCTCTGCTAGCATTTTTTTACGCTTTACTAACCAACTGACGGCAAAAAGAAAGCTACCAAAACCAAACATAGACGTTAAAGTTGCAAACGTATCCGCCTCAAGAAGCGTTGATTGCTTACCCATTAAATCATTAAATGCAAAGGACAGTGCCGCCAGTAATCCCCATTGCGCACCTTGTAAATTACTTAATGAGATATCGCTGGAATAGCGAATAATATAAAGACCGCCAAAAATAATAAAAAAGCCGATTAATTGAATAACAGTTAAGGTTTCTTGCCATAATAAAAAGGCAAATAAAAGCACAAATAAAGGCGTTAACCCCGACAGAATACTAATTAAAGACGCTTTCCCAACCGAAAACCCTTTGTGCAAAAACCCATTAGCCGCAAAAGATCCAAAACCTAAAGCGAGTCCAACAGTAATGTCAGCCCAGCCGTACCATGTGTGTTCAAATATTACAGTACCTAGCGCGCTAATTATGAACCCTACAAAAAAAACACCGAATAATAATAGATTACGATTAATCTTTTTTTGCGACGTCCATTGGTACATTATTCCTCGCGCACCAAAAAAAACAGTGGCGAGTAATGCAAAAATTATCCACATATAAATGAGACCCTTTATAATTTACTTTGATAAACCCGAATAAGAAGTGGTTATTTAACATTGTTGAATGGAGTAACTATTACATAAAGGTTCAGCTGTAAAACACGTAGCCACTACAAAAGCGTTACCCGATACCTAGCTTCTACTCTATAAAATAAGCAGCTTAAGCTTCACATAATAAAATACTAGTCACACAATTACACTTTAATAAACAACAACACCAGTATATTTAATCTATAAATATTATAAATAGCCATAAGTGGCACTATAGATCCCATAAATAGCACTTAACTATTTAGTCGCTTAACTTCAATCACATAGTGAGCAACTAACACATAAAAACAACAACACTTCAGTGAAAAAAACGTATTTATAAAAACATAAAAAAAGAGTTATTAAACTGTCATTTATCGACAATATATTTTTAACCTAAAACTCAATTGACTTTATTTTTAAACTCAATATGATTGATTTAAACAAAGAGGATAATATGTTTACTTTAATCACATACCTGCTAAAAACAAATACCACCTTCGGAATTTAAGCCGAGTGTAACCCTTACACTCGGCAGTTACACTGTACCTTTATATATTTAAATTCGATTTAGTTTTTGTGGGGATTAGTCCGTGCTTTCTTTTCTGTTCGAACGTAAAAAACCTTTCCTGTCTAAAAATGACTTCACAGACGCAGCTGTACTATTACAACCGCTGAAGCTTGCGTATTTACTACAAGAAGTCGAGTATTCACAGCGGCCTTGGTCAAAATTCAATCCGCATGTACAAATTAATAGCACGGTGGTTATTAAAAATATAACCACCGGTTTTAAGCGCCGCATAACTTTAGTGCCTCCAAGCCAACGAAGGCACTTTATTAGTGACGTATCATTTCACTCTCCTCTTGGGGTCGCTCTTTTAGGGCATAAAATAAATCATATTATTGAATATAAAGAAGCTGGGGAATCCCACCTTTGGGAAATAATAGCCATTAATATTAAGGAGGAAATATAGAGTAAATTATTTCAATTTTTATTTATTAATTTTATATATTTAATTGGAGTTATTTGTAATGAGTAAAGAAAAGCCTAAAAAATATGCAAGCAAAACATTAAAACAAAAACGTAAAGAGCGAAGAGATAAGCTAAAGCAACTTGAAAAATAATTAATGTTATTTTAAATAAAGACGCAAACTCGGGGTTTTTATAACCCCGATTTTTTTGAAAAACTATATTCAGCTGTAGCTAAACAGCTTGTTTAAATGGATTACGAGTATCTTGGTGATCCTCAAGATTGCGCATTAAAATAGCATGCGCTAAGTTAATGCCTTCATCTAGTGGTATTTTTACAATGTGACCAGAGCCTTTAGCATCGCTAATAATTTCACCCTTTTTGTTTTCCATATATTCAAGCTTAAAAGTAATGTTACCTTGTGGTGTCATAAGCTCTAAGGAGTGACCTGTACAAAATTTATTTTTAACGTCAATTTCAACTAAGCCATTTTCGCTACGTCCTAGCACCTCGCCTACAAATTGCTGTTTAGTTGATACAGAATGACCGTACTCATAGTTTTGATAATCTTGATGGGCATGGCGTTTTAAAAAACCTTCGGTATAGCCCCGATGTGCTAGATTTTCGAGAGTTTTAAATAAGTTAGTATCAAATGGTTTACCTGCAACTGCATCGTCTATTGCTTTGCGATAAACTTGTGCTGTACGCGCTACATAATAAAATGACTTAGTACGCCCTTCTATTTTTAAACTATGTACACCCATTTTTGTTAACTGCTCTACGTATTGCACAGCGCGTAAATCTTTTGAGTTCATAATATACGTGCCGTGTTCATCCTCAAATGCAGGCATATACTCACCAGGGCGACCTTGTTCCTCTAGCATAAATACATCGTTACTTGGCGCGCCTTCACCTAGTGTAGGAATAACCTTTTTTGGGTCAATTTTATGCACCATTTCGCCGATTTCGTTCTCAACACCAGGTTTTATATCGTAATCCCAACGACATGCGTTAGTACACGTGCCTTGGTTTGGGTCGCGTTTGTTAATATAACCCGAAAGTAAACAACGCCCTGAATACGCCATACAAAGCGCACCATGTACAAATACCTCAAGTTCGGTGTCTGGGCAGAGTGTGCGTATTTCAGTTATTTCTTCGAGCGACAACTCCCGTGATAAAATAACGCGTTCAATCCCCTGTTTTGCCCAAAATTGTACACTCGCGTAATTTACCGCATTTGCTTGTACCGATAAGTGAATTGGCATGGCAGGCCACTTTTCACGAACAAGCATAATCAAACCAGGATCAGACATAATCAGCGCATCGGGCTGCATCGCAATAACTGGTTCTATATCACGTAAATACGATTTAACTTTGGCATTATGCGGTGCAATATTAGACACCACATAAAACTTTTTATTTTGCGCATGGGCTTCACTAATCCCGACTTGCAGAGTGTCTAGGTCAAACTCATTATTACGTACACGCAAGCTATAACGAGGTTGTCCAGCATAAACCGCATCAGCCCCATAAGCAAAAGCGTAGCGCATGTTTTTTAAACTGCCTGCAGGGCATAATAATTCAGGAATAAATAGCGTTGAAGAAGTAGCTGGTAACATGTGCGCTCCATACATCGAACTGGGTTTAAGCCAGTTGCATGACTTGTCATTAACAAATAAGTAAACAGAAGCGCGGCAGTATAAATGCGGTTAATAATTTACATTTGATCGAGATCACAAAACTGCAATCAAATTGGTTTTTAATATAATTAGGATTTTTTACTTAAAACGCGTATAATTCGCGCCCGTTAATATTCACACTTTTACTTAAAATTATTGGAGCATAAAGATGGCTTTAGAACGTACTTTTTCAATCGTAAAACCTGATGCAGTTGCTAAAAACCACATTGGCGCTATCTACAACCGTTTCGAATCTGCTGGCCTTAAAATCGTTGCAGCTAAAATGGTTCACCTTTCACAAGAGAAAGCTGAAGGTTTCTACGCTGAACATAGCGAACGTCCTTTCTTCGGTGCTTTAGTATCTTTCATGACATCTGGTCCAGTAATGGTTACAGTTCTTGAAGGCGAAAACGCTGTTCTTAAAAACCGTGAAATCATGGGTGCTACTAACCCAGCTGAAGCACTAGCTGGCACTTTACGTGCAGACTACGCTGATAGCATCGACGAAAATGCTGTTCACGGTTCTGATGCTGTTGAATCTGCTGCTCGCGAAATTGCTTACTTCTTCGCTGACGAAGAGCTTTGTTCACGTACTCGTTAATTCGAATTCGTTAACATATTGAAAAGGGCTTTCGGGCCCTTTTTTAGTCATTACGTAAAGTATTAATCAGTAAACTAATAATGTTTTACTTAATGATTAAAGTGAGTGAATTGTGTACAATTCGTCCTCGTAAATTTTATCTCCACCGTCACCGATTGAGGTTGTTTCATGACCGAGCAAAAAAAGATTAACTTATTAGATTTAAACCGAGATGCAATGCGCGAGCTATTTGCATCGTTCGGTGAAAAGCCGTTTCGTAGTGACCAGGTGATGAAATGGATTTATCATTTTGGCGTAGATAACTTCGACGATATGAGCAACGTAAACAAAAAGCTTAAAGAAAAACTTAAAGCTGAATGCGAAATTGTAGCGCCAGAAATCACCGTTCGCCAGCAAGCAAGTGACGGTACTATTAAGTACGCACTTATTCTGGAAGGCGGCCAAGAAGTAGAAGCCGTTTGGATCCCTGAAAAAGAGCGCGCTACTTTATGTGTATCATCACAAGTTGGTTGTGCTCTTGAATGTACTTTTTGTTCTACTGCGCAACAAGGCTTTAACCGTAACTTAAAAGTATCTGAAATTATTGGCCAAGTTTGGCGTGTAGCTAAAGATATTGGCCTTGATGGTCATAGTGAAAAGCGCCCAGTAACTAACGTTGTAATGATGGGTATGGGCGAGCCTTTACTTAATCTTAAAAACGTAGTGCCAGCAATGGAGCTAATGATGGACGACTGGGGCTTTGGTTTATCTAAGCGCCGCGTAACATTGAGTACTTCAGGGGTTGTACCTGCTCTTGATTTACTAAAAGAGAAAATTGACGTAGCACTGGCTATTTCACTTCACGCACCAGATAACGCACTGCGTGACATTTTAGTGCCCGTTAATAAAAAGTACCCTATTGAAGAATTTTTAGCCTCATGTCGTCGTTACATCGATGGCTCAAAAGCAAATAAAGATGTAACGGTTGAATACGTGATGCTTAACGGTATTAACGACAGCACCGATCAGGCGCATGCATTAGTGCAAACGTTAAAAGGCACACCTTGTAAGGTCAACCTTATTCCGTTTAACCCGTTCCCGGGTAACGAGTACACACGCTCAAGTAATAGCCGCATTGACCGTTTTTCAAAAGTATTACAAGCAGCAGGCGTTACCTGTATTGTTCGTCGTACTCGCGGTGATGATATTGACGCCGCTTGCGGACAGTTGGTCGGTGACGTAGTTGACCGTACCAAACGTTTAGCTAAAAAGAAAATGCGTGACGATAACGCAATTGCCGTTAATATCCACCAAGCGTAAATTTTAGCTAAAAATACCTAAAGCCCTCATGTTAAATCGTTTATTTTTAAATAATTGATGCAACATAAGGGCTTTTAGGTAAGATAGACCCCATGGATAAAAACAAAGAGACAAGGTAATGCGATCTTTACTTGCTTTAACTATATCGGCAATTGCTTTAAGCGGTTGTGTAACCGAAAATAGTTATAACGGCAGTGACAAACCCGTCGTCGAAAATAAAATTAATAACACAGGCGCAGCGCGAACGCGTATTGCTTTAGCACTACAATACCTAAATACCGGCAATAACTCTCAAGCTAAATATAATTTAGAACGAGCTGCCGAATTTGCTCCTAATTTACCTGAAGTACACTACTCCCTTGCTTATTACTATCAACAAGTAGGTGAAAACACACTTGCTGATAAGTCCTATCAAAAAGCACTCGCTATAAAACCAGACGATCCTAATACGCTAAATAACTACGGCGTGTTTTTGTGTGGGATTAACGAATACGACCGCGCGACGGATCAGTTTTTAAAAGCGATTGAAATTCCAAGTTATATTCGTGTTGCCGAAAGCTACGAAAACTTAGCACTTTGTGCTATTGAGTTTAATGATTTTGATAATGCTGAAAGTTATTTTCAACAAGCAATGAACCACAGCTCACAACGTACCTCTACTTTAATAAGTTTGGCTGCATTATTTTATGCTAAAAGTGATTTGTACAAAGCAAGTGAGCTTTTAAAACGATACGACGATACAGGTCAGGTTTCATCTCGCGCTTTAATGCTTAATTATTTAATTAAAAACCGTATGGGGAAAATAGAAGACGCTGAAAAAATTGCGACAACTATTTTACAAACTTACCCAACAAGTAATGAAGCTTACTCGATACGAGAACAGAAAATGCGATTAAGTGAATTCGAGATTTTAAGAGAAAAATACCGAAATTCTGTTCTCAATGAGCTGCAAAAAGAAAGTAGCGATGGTCAAATTAATGCCAAACCTAAAATAAAAATTATCCGAAAAAAAAGATCAACGACAGATAGCTCAACGAGCTTAATTAGCAATGATTATAATGAACCAGAGGCTGAAATATTAAGTCCTGTTGGCGTTGATGCAAACCCAGTGATTGCCAGAAACATCCCTGATGTTGACGCTGTTGACGCTGTTGACGCTGTTGACGCTGTTGAAGCTGTTGAAGCTGCCAAAAATACTACAAACAATGATACAGATAAAGCAATAGCACAAGTAACTAAAACGCCTGAAGAGCCTGCAATAGTAACAAAGCAAACAACGACACCAGATACACCAAGTATCGCAACAGACATATCTGCTGTCATGCTCGCTTTAACAACAGATCACGACTCAGCAATGCCTGCAGTGGTAAAAAAAACAGTGGCATCTAACTCAGAACCTAAAACTATTGCACAAACTACAGTCGCAAAAAAACAACCTATCCAAACTACAGTGCCAAAAGCACCTGATGAAGTTAAAATTATTTCTTTTGGTGCGCCAAAATCAACAAGCTTTAACACACAACAAGTTAGTCAAACAGCTAACTCAAACTATAAAAGTCCTGTAAGAAATAGTGGACCTAATGTGGTTTTTTACGAAGCAACAAAAGATGAAGGCGTATTTTCCGGTAATAATGCCCAAAATAATGACGATATAGAATTTAAAAACTACCGAACAAGTAACCAAACACAACTCCCAATGCTTAATCCTAAGGTGTCTACTTTAAAGGTACCTTTTCATATTATTGAGTTTGGTGAAAACCTATTTAGCATTTCGGTGCGATACAATGTTAAACTACAAAAACTCCTACAATGGAATGGTTTAAAAGAGTCAGATCGGGTAATGAACGGAAGTAAAATTTACCTTAACGATCCCAATATTTATTACGAAATTAAAGCTGGCGACACCCTTTATGAAATAGCTACCCAGCGGCATGTATTAATTGATGAATTAATGCGATGGAATAAATTAAGCCCTGACATAGCACTTACGCCAGGACATAGACTTTTACTAGTGGATCCAGAATCATACATATTATGAATGAAGAAAATACGCAAACACCGAGCGAACAACAAACTGTTGGCCAAATATTAAAAGCACACCGCGAACAAGCAAACGTTAGTATTGAAACTATTGCCAAGCCGTTAAAATTATCTGAATTACAAATACAACGTCTTGAAAATAACGAGTTTCAAGCACTTGGTCCGCTTACCTTTGTTAAGGGCTATATTAAAAATTATTGCCGAGAACTCAAAGTTGATAGCGCTCCAATTTTAGCTATGATGCCAGCGCCACCAGAGCCTGCAAAACCAGCTAATATGCAAAGCTTTTCACGTCGTACAGAAAAAGAAGCCAGCGATAGCCGACTAATGCTAGTTACTTATGTAATTTTAGCGATTGTTATTGGCTCATCAGCTTTATGGTTTTGGCAAAATGCGACTCCTATTGAAGAGCAAACCAGCAATATTAATGTTGGTAATTCAATAATGAGTGAGCGCCAAGCTGTTCAATCAACAAATATTCAGCAACAACAATCAGCTGATAAAGCATTATTACAAAATACGGTTACACCTAGCGAAAATGCAGCGGCTGTTCAAGCAACGGTAGAGCAAGCTGCTAATAAGCCGCTCACAGCAAATACCGACTCAGCAACCGACAGCACTATTGAAATGAGCTTTAACGACGAAAGCTGGGTTGAAATTTATGATGCTGAAGGTGAAAAAGTTGCATTTGGTGTTAAAAAAGCAGGCTACGTAATGACTGTAACCGGTAAACCTCCTTTTTCGGTTGTGCTTGGTAAGCACAGCGTTGTAAGCATTACACTAGACGGTGAAGCAGTCGATGTATCGACTTTTCCTAAAAATCGTTTAGCCAAATTTACATTACCACTGGCAGAGTAGTCGCTATGTTTTCAGAATCTCCAATTAAACGCAGAAAATCCACCCGCATCAATGTAGGCAATGTTCCCATTGGTGATGGTGCCCCTATTGCAGTGCAATCAATGACTAACACCGACACGATGGATGTTGATGCAACCGTTGCACAAATTCAAGCAATACAGGCCTCTGGTGCCGACATTGTGCGTGTTTCAGTACCAACAATGGATGCAGCCGAAGCGTTTAAAAGTATAAAAGAGCAAGTAACGATTCCGCTAGTTGCAGATATCCATTTTGATTATCGTATTGCCTTAAAAGTAGCAAAATACGGTGTAGATTGCCTACGTATAAACCCAGGTAATATAGGTAGTGAAGAGCGTATTAGAGCCGTAGTAGACTCAGCACGCGAGCACAACATTCCTATTCGTATTGGTGTAAACGGTGGTTCATTAGAGCGCGACTTACAAGAAAAATATGGCGAACCAACACCAGAAGCTCTATTAGAATCAGCAATGCGCCACGTAGACATACTACGTCGCCTCGATTTTGATCAATTTAAAATTTCGGTAAAAGCATCAGATGTATTTTTAGCGGTAGGCGCTTATCGCTTACTCGCTAAAGAAATAGACCAACCACTGCATTTAGGGATTACCGAAGCTGGCGGCATGCGTTCTGGCTCGGTTAAATCTGCTGTAGGTTTAGGCATGTTATTAGCCGAAGGTATTGGCGATACCCTGCGAGTGTCACTTGCAGCTGATCCGGTACAAGAAATTAAAGTTGGCTTTGATATTTTAAATTCACTGCGTATTCGCTCTCGTGGAATTAACTTTATTGCCTGCCCTAGTTGTTCACGACAAGAATTTGATGTTGTAAGCACCATGAATCAACTAGAAGAGCGCCTTGAAGATATTATAGAGCCGGTATCGGTATCTGTAATCGGCTGTGTAGTAAATGGCCCAGGTGAAGCGCTTGTGAGTGATATAGGTTTGGCCGGTGCAAACCGCCGTTCAGGTTTGTATATAAATGGCGAGCGCCAAAAAGCACGTATTGATAACAACAACATTGTTGACCAACTTGAAGGTTATGTACGTGACTTTATAGCCCAAAAGCAAAAACAAACACCCATCGACATAAAAATAGTCGAATAAATACCGTTTAAGATGGCATACCGCGCGGTTTGCCGTTTACCTTTATAGCTAAAACGCTATAATGGCGGGTCAATTTTTAGCATTCTTGTTGTGTAGTCATTTTTATTACACAAAAAACAGTTTTAGGATTTATCAGTGGCAAAACAAATTCAGGCAGTTCGCGGTATGAACGATTGTCTGCCAGGCGATACACAAGTTTGGCAGAAAGTAGAAAACATTTTACGCGAGACAGTAGCATCGTTCGGTTATCAAGAAATTCGTTTTCCTATTGTAGAATCAACCGACCTATTTAAACGCTCTATTGGTGAAGTAACCGATATAGTAGAAAAAGAAATGTACACTTTTGCCGATCGCAATGGCGACTTACTAACATTGCGTCCAGAAGGTACCGCAGTATGTGTGCGTGCAAGTAATCAAAACGGTTTACTGTATAACCAAGAGCAACGTCTTTGGTATATGGGTCCAATGTTTCGTCACGAACGTCCTCAAAAAGGTCGCTACCGTCAGTTTCACCAATTTGGTTTAGAAACATTTGGTATTGCTAGCGCTGATATAGATGCTGAAGTTATTTTATTAACAGCCCAACTATGGAAAGCGTTTGGTATTAACGATCATGTTCGTTTAGAGCTTAACTCTTTAGGGTCTAATGAAGCGCGTGCAGATTACCGTGATGCATTAGTAGCCTACCTTGAACAGCATATGGACGTACTTGACGAAGATTCAAAACGTCGTATGTATTCAAACCCGTTACGCGTACTTGATAGCAAAAACCCTGACGTTCAAGCAATATTAACTGATGCACCTAAATTATCTGAAAATTTAGATGCAGAGTCTAAAGAACATTTTGAAAATTTATGTGAACGTTTAGACGCTGCAGGCGTCATATACACGGTTAACGATAAATTAGTACGTGGTTTAGATTACTATAACCGTACTGTATTTGAATGGGTAACCGATAGTTTAGGCGCGCAAGGTACTGTGTGTGCTGGTGGTCGTTACGATGGCTTAGTAGAACAATTAGGTGGCAAAGCAACGCCAGCAGTTGGTTTTGCAATGGGTCTAGAACGTTTAGTATTATTACTACAAGCGCTTGAATGTGTTGGCGATATTCGTCGTAATGCAGACGTATATTTAGCAGCAATGGGCGACAAAGCGAGTATTCAAGCACCTATTATTGCTTCAGAATTACGACGCGATGTGCCTAATTTACGCGTTATGGTGCATGCTGGCGGCGGCAACTTTAAAAAACAATTAAAACGTGCTGATAAGAGCGATGCACTCGTTGCTATTATTATCGGCGAAGATGAATTAGAAAAAGGCGTCGTGACCATAAAGTATTTACGTGAACGTAAAGAACAAGTCACATTAGAATTAGAACAAGCTAAAGCGCTATTAGCAGAGCTTATCAACAGCTAAGCGAACATTAGAGGTAATAATGGATATTTATTCAACAGAAGAACAACAAGCAGAAGCCATTAAGCGCTTTTTCCGTGAAAACGGTATTTCACTTGCGTTAGGTATAGCTGTTGGCTTAGGCGGTTTATATGGCTGGAAAGCGTATAACCAAAACCAAATTACAACAGCTGAGCAAGCATCAGATTCATTTACAACGCTTGTTGAAAGTGATGACGTATTATCGTCAGCCGATACATTTATTAGCGAAAATAAAGATACAAACTATGCAACACTTGCTGCATTTGTTGCCGCTAAAGATGCTGTAGAAGCGCAAAAATTAGATGTAGCAAGCGAAAAGTTAAGCTGGATTGTATCTAATACGCAAAACACAGAATTAAAAGCAATTGCAATTACACGTTTAGCACGTATTCAAATTGCACAAACTAATTATGATGACGCATTAAATACATTAAATGCACCATTACCAGAAGCATTCAATGCGAATGTTGCCGAACTTAAAGGCGACATTTACAATGAGCAAGGTAATAAAGATCAAGCTCGCACTGCTTATCAAGCAGCTGTAGATGCTGGTGGACTAACAAGTAATCCACTATTACAAGTTAAGTTAGATGACCTAGCAGTAACTAGCCCAGCGGCATAAGGTTTTAGGCATGAGAAAATTAACTACCGCAACCCTTGCCTTATGTATGGCAACATTGATGGGTTGTTCATCAAGTGATGAAGAGGAACTAGTACTTCCTGAAATTGTAAACCAGTTTGAAACAGACGTTTTATGGCAAGAATCAGTTGGTGACGGTGTAGAACATTATTTCTCTCGTTTAACACCAGCCGTTTATGAAGACACCGTATATGTAGCAAGCCGTGAAGGACAAGTTGAAGCGCTTTCATTAACAAATGGCGACACCAAGTGGGAAACAGACGTACGTCAAGATCTCTCATTTTGGCCATGGAGCGACAATGGTACTGCAAAATTATCTGGCGGTATTTTACAAGCTTTTGGTAAAATTTACATAGGCTCTGAGCATGGCTTCATTGTTGCACTTGACCGTGAAACAGGTGAAGAAGTTTGGCGTAAAAACGTCCCTGGCGAATCTCTATCTAAACCAACCGCTGGTGATGGCTTAATATTTGTTAATTTAGGTTCAGGTAAACTATTAGCGCTTCACCCAGATACGGGCGAAGAACGTTGGAGCTTTGAACAAGAAGTACCACCGCTAACATTACGTGGACAAAGCTCACCAACCGTTGCTAACGGTGGTGTACTAGTTGGTCTTGAAACAGGCAAGCTAAATGTTTTAATTTCAGAAAGTGGTTACTCTGCATGGAGTGCAGAAATTGCCGTTGCTAAAGGTGCATCAGAATTTGAACGCCTTGTAGATGTAGACACTCAGCCACTTGTTAGTGGTCCATACGCATACGCTATTGCCTATAATGGCAACTTAGCCGCTATCGACATTCGCTCTGGTAATGTTGTATGGAAACGTGAATACAGTAGCTACCGCGACCTTGCGATGGACGCACAAAGTATTTATGTAGTAGATAGCGATGGTGTTATTTACGCATTAGATAAAAATTCAGGCATTGAACGTTGGAGCCAACCCGCTCTACGTGGTTGGTACTTAACAGGTCCTACTGTTGCAGGTAGTCATTTGGCTATAGGCGACCAAGAAGGTAACCTACACTGGTTAAATAAAGAAACTGGCGAGCTAGTATCTCGAGAAGACTTTGACAGCTCAGGATTTTTTGTTGAGCCTGTTGTTGCCGACGATAAACTGATTTTATACACCCGTGATGGTGAAGTTAGTGCGGTAAAAATACCGAACTAAGTAGCTAACACTAAAAGGTTTTTTGTAAGGCTTCGCACTGCGAAGCCTTTTGTTGTTTTTTAAAGAGGTAGTTTATGCTTCCCGTGATCGCTCTAGTTGGGCGACCCAATGTGGGCAAGTCCACATTATTTAACCGTTTAACACGTACTCGTGATGCACTCGTAGCCGATTTTCCAGGTTTAACACGAGATAGAAAATATGGTCAAGCTAGCTACGATGGCTATGAATTTATCGTGGTAGACACGGGCGGTATTGATGGCTCAGAAGAAGGCATCGAAATCGAAATGGCAGATCAATCTCTGCTAGCCATTGAAGAAGCCGATATCGTTTTGTTCTTGGTAGATGCCCGTGTAGGTATGACCGTAGCTGACCAAGCAATTGCTAATCACTTGCGTAAACAAGATAAAAAATGCTTTGTTGTTGCTAACAAAACAGATGGTATTGATGCCGATTCAAACTGTGCCGAGTTTTACCAATTATCATTAGGTGAAATTCATCATATTGCTGCATCGCATGGTCGTGGTATCACGTTATTACTTGAGCAAACACTTCAGCCGCTTATCGCTGAATTAGCAGCGCAAGATGAAGACGTAACCGACAATGACGAAGAGCTTATTGATCTTTACGAAGAAGGCGAAGACGGCGATACAGATCATCAAGCATTTGCAGACAAACCTGTAAAGCTTGCGATTATTGGTCGTCCCAATGTTGGTAAGTCTACACTTACTAACCGCATACTTGGTGAAGAACGCGTAATTGTATACGATATGCCAGGCACAACGCGTGACTCTATCTATATACCAATGACGCGAAATGAAAAAGAATACGTGCTAATCGACACCGCAGGTGTTCGCAAGCGTAAAAAAGTAAGTGACGTAGTTGAGAAGTTCTCAGTTATAAAAACGCTTCAAGCAATCGAAGATTGTAACGTTGTGTTATTGATTGTTGATGCCCGCGATGGTATTTCAGATCAAGATTTAAGCTTACTTGGCTTTGCTCTTAACTCAGGTCGTTCATTGGTTATTGCAGTGAACAAATGGGATGGCTTAGATGATTACGTTAAAGATCGTATTAAATCAGAGCTAGATCGTCGTTTAGGCTTTATAGACTTTGCACGCTTACACTTTATATCTGCACTACATGGTACAGGTGTTGGTCATTTATTCGAGTCTGTAGATGAAGCTTACGAGTCCGCTACTAAGCGTATAAGTACTGCAATGCTGCGTCGTATTATGGACATGGCTCAAGCCGATCACCAGCCGCCACTTGTTCGTGGTCGCCGTGTTAAGCTCAAATATGCACATGCCGGTGGTTATAACCCACCACGTATTGTTATTCACGGTAACCAAGTAAAAGATTTACCAGATAGCTATAAACGCTACCTGATGAACTACTACCGTAAAGCGCTTAAAATTATGGGCACCCCAATCAAAATTGAATTTAGAGAAGGTGAAAACCCATTTGCTGGTCGTGTTAATAAAGTAACATTGTCGCAAAAGCGTAAAATACGTGCATTTGCTAAAGAAAACCGTAATAAATAAATTTGTTAAAAATTAGTTTATTGCAATAAAAACGGCGTACTTTTTAGTACGCCGTTTTTTATGCTTTATACCAATTAGCTTAATTAAGTGATCTATTTTGAGGCTTGAAAACGTGTTGATAGCTTGGCAAAAATCTCGCTATTTAGTTGTTCTCGGCAATTGCTCCTGCATTGCTCTACCTTCTGCATCCATGGAGTCGTAAATGAGAATTTTTTAACGCAGGGAGCGACATATTTAGCTCCGCAAAATGATTAAGTATTATTGCAGATAAGTACGCTTATAATCCTTCATACTCAGCCTTCCTTGGTTTTAAAATTTGCTTTCTACAGTCAACCATATCCCAACAATCCGTTTCAGGTACACCGTAATACCAGGCTCTAAAAATCGGTTGATACTTTTCAATAACCCGTTGTTGCATACTTTGTGAAAAATGGGGTAAGTAAAAAGTTTTGATCACCGTAATGTGCCTTTTAATCATCGCCCCCAAATTAAAGCGCGCTTGGCGATACCGAATGTCTGCTTTTTTATATTCCCTGCTATCAGGTGTAAAGTTTTGCATGTCTTGCTTAGGGCCAGTCGCCCAGCCAGCTACTTTTTCCATTTGTTCAGTAAAAGGCTTAACGGTAAACGTGATATGAATAGGGTCATCAGCATCGGTGGGCGCAAAGCCTCGCGGAAATCCGGCCTGGTGATAATTAGGATGAGTAACCGTAAACTCAATCGATGCATAGGCATTGGGTTGTAATAAATCCAAACGCTCGCGTGGGAAGGTAATTGGCTCATTAGCATAGGCAGTTTTAAAATATTTATAACCAAAATCAATACCACAACTACTATGACCACATGACTCTGAATAGGCCGACTTTATCAAAAAAGGAAATTCTGGCACTGAGCCATCTTCTGTTTCAATCGTCACAATAATGGGCCCACGATAACCATGCGCTTTATCAATACCGTAGTGCAACTTGTTGTCAAAAAACACGCCAGTAGCACACAGTAAAATTGCAGTGCAGTTTTACGCTTATAATCCTTCATATTCAGCCTTCCTTGGTTTCAAAATTTGCTTTCTACATTTAACCATATTCCAACAATCCGTTTCAGGTACGCCGTAATACCAGTCTCTAAAAATCGGTTGATACTTTTCAATAACCCGTTGTTGCATGCGTTTTGAAAAATGAGGTAAGTAAAAAGTTTTGATCACCGTGATGTGCCTTTTAATCGTCTTTCCTAAATTAAAGCGCGCTTGGCGATACCTTATGTCTGCTTTTTTATATTCCCTGCTATCAGGTGTAAAGTTTTGCATGTTTTGTTTAGGGTCAGTCGCCCAGCCAGCTACTTTATTCATTTGTTCAGCAAACGGCTTAACGGTAAACGTGATATGAATGGGGTCATCGGCATCGGTGGGCCCAAAACCTCGCGGAAATCCGCCTTGGTGATAATTAGGATGGGTAACCGTAAACTCAATCGATGCATAGGCGTTGGGCTGTAATAAATCCAAACGCTCCCGTGGGAAGGTAATTGGCTCATCAGCATAGGCAGCTTTAAAATACTTATAACCAAAATCAATACCACAGCTACTATGACCACACGACTCTGAATAGGCCGACTTTATCAAATAAAAAATCACAGCCTGATGTCAAAACACACGCCAGTAGCACACAGTAAAATTGCAGTGCAGTTTTACACTTATAATCCTTCATACTCAGCCTTCCTTGGTTTTAAAATTTGTTCTTGGCAAGTCATGCTTTTATTAGCAGCACTTGCGAGCTTAAAATTAATGTAGCGTTCATGACTACTTTATTATTCAAAGTTAAGTAATGCTAATTGCACCAGCCGTTCAACAGTGGTGCCTTGAACATTTTTAGGCGCTTTGGGGTAATACTTTGATTTTGGCGGCTTAATAGTTATAAACCCATGATTGGTTGCCATTTCGTGGGCTAACAGCTTACGCTCTCGGGGGGTTAAATGGTTTTCGTGTATTTTTGCCAGCTCACCACTATCAAGCCAAATTCCTGCACATCCTGGGCATTCGTCTATTTCAACCGCTTTTAGCGGCGAAAAATACCTGCGCATCATTACAATACTTGGGCATTTGGGGCAACTTATTCGCGTTGAGACATCGCCCTCACCTTCGGTATAATTACTTAAATGCTTAAGTAAAACCTGACCATGTTTTAGCTCTGGCGAGCTAAATTTAAATATTTGACTGTTATCAAAAAATACACCACCTTGCGTTGAGGTGTAAACAGTAATACCGCCAATTAATAACGGCTCAAGAGAGGTATTTGTACGTGGGCATAACATGCTAAAAATCCTTTTAAATTTAATACTTAACTTACACTACTTTACTCAAGCGCTTTATGAATAAGCCCAACTAGCGGCGCGGGTAATGTAATATTACCTGCAAGTACAAACTCATGCGCTTCATCAGACATTTTTTGCCATGTACGGCGAATAATACCAATCCACTTTTCTTCATTGTAATCTGGCTTTGCATTGGCAAAACCCAGCATGTAGTGCTCAATAAACACCAAACTTGCCACATTTTCAACAAGCTGGCTGTCTGGGTTGCGCTTAATATCTTTTTTAGCTACTGCATTATAAACACGGTTTTGGTCTGTATCGTTAAACCCAGCTTGTTTCATTAATTCAACAACTAGTGACGCATGAAATATATAAAGTGCACTGCGCCATTGATGATAACCCTGCTTATTCATTTCAAAATCACTACGTGGCGATTTCCAACGTTGGATATGTTGCGCACGCACTGCAACTTGCATAAGTTCATCGGCATCAGGTTTAAAGCGAGTTAGCATTTCGCTCATACGCTGTGAGTATAAATACTCTTTTGGAAAACTTTCTCCATTGTGCTGCTCAGTATTTGGATCTTGGTTATTAGCTTCATCAATCAGCGCTATTACTTTATTAAACATGACGGTCTTTTATTGTAATTAGTTTTAATCATTCTAAACGCTGATAAAACAATAAACTAGTGCTCCACTCACTTCAGCGGTGAAATTTGTTCAATCAAAAAGTAAAACCAATAGATACAGGTTATAAAATTAAGCGCATTAGTAAAGTTAACTTGTTATTATCTTAGAAACAAAAATGACACATGTGCGTAAACTAATAAAAATTAACGCGCTAAAAATGAGAATAATATGTTAAAAAAAACAATTTTAACTATTTGCTTAGCTGTAGCATCACTGCCGAGCGCAGCCGATAGCAATGCAGATTTAAAAACCATTATTGATAACCAATGGCAAAATGCAAAAGCCGAAAAAATATTTTTTCGTACCGACCCTGATGGTTGGAAACCCAGTGGTACATTACCAAATTGGACCGAGCAAGCCATTGCAAAGCGCCAAGCTTATAATAACAGTGTATTAAAAAGCTTAAGTAAAATAGATTCTAAAATGCTAAGCGGCTCGCAACTGATGAACTACCGCTTATTTAAATACGAGCGAGAAACAGAGCAGCAAAGCTACCTTTTTCAAGATAAGTATTTTCAGGTTAACTTTTTAAGTGGCTGGCATACCTACTTTGCCGAAGCACCAGCTAATATGGCATTTTTAACAACCGATGATTACAACGCATTTTTAGTAAGCCTTGCCGACTACCCTCGCTTTAATCAAGAAAACATTAACTTGATGAAGGAAGGGATTGAACTAGGGTATACGCACTACTGTAAAACATTTGAAAATTACAGCCAGAGCATTAACGCTCATATAGTTAAGCAACCTGAAAACAGCGCCTTATACGAGCCCTTTACACGTATACCAAATACGTTTACAGCAGAGCAAAAGGCAACATACCAAAACAAAGCAAAAGCCTTAATTAGCTCAAAAGTAGTTCCGGCTTATCAACACTTTTACGACTTTTTTGAAAACGATTACATGCCTAACTGTAGAACAGAGCCAGGTATTTCAAGCGTTAAAGGCGGGCTTGAGTATTACAAATATGCAGTTAATTACTACACCACAACCAATGCCACACCAAAGCAAATACATGAGCTTGGCTTAAAAGAAGTGGCGCGTATAAAAACGCAAATGCAAAACATCATTGATAAAGTAGGTTTTGATGGCACTTACAGCGATTTTTTAGAATTTTTAGCAACCGACGAGCAATTTTACGCAACAGACGCGCAAGACTTACTTGAAAAAACAGCCTTTATTACGCAAAAAATGTATGGCAAGTTACCAACCTACTTCAATCATTTACCGCGTAACACCTTTACAATAAAAGGCTCAGCGAGTCGCGGCGCGTTTTATATGCCACCTGCTGATAATCGCTCCCCTGGCACTTACTTTTTAGCTTCAACACCTAAGCTACAGCCTTTGTATAATTTAGAAGCACTTAGCTTACATGAAGCAATACCAGGGCATCATTTACAAAACGCTATTGCAATGGAGTTAGACGTACCCCAGTTTAGACGCACACTTAGCCACTCAGCATTTGGCGAAGGTTGGGCACTTTACACCGAACGTTTAGGTAAAGAAGCCGGCTTTTATCAAGACCCATACAGCGACTTTGGTCGTTTAGGTTACGAAATGTGGCGTGCAGTGAGACTTGTTGTTGATACCGGTATTCATGCATTTGGTTGGAGCCGCCAAAAGGCTATTGACTACTTGGCAGATCACACTGCTTTGCCACAAAGCGCGGTCGAGGATCAAATAGATCGTTATATTTCATGGCCAGGCCAAGCGCTTTCGTACAAAATGGGCGAAATAAAAATACGCGAACTGCGTGCAAAAGCTGAAAAAGAGCTAGGTGCTAAGTTTGATATTCGCAGCTTTCACGACACCGTTATAGGTCAAGGCTCGCTCCCTATGTCGGTACTTGAAGATGTAATAAATGATTGGATTGCAGAGCAAAAATCAGTTATTTAAATTTTAATAGAGGCGGCTTATTTAGCCGTCTTTATTAGTTAAGTAAGCCGCCTCTATTAGTTAAGTAAACTGCCGAGCTAATTAAAATACCTAACCATTAATCCCCACCCGCTTTTACTTCGTACCACTTTAGAGTTTTAAAACCTGAGCAAACCTATGAGCAAACGTATTTTATATTGGCTACAAAACGATTTACGAATAGACGACAACCCTATTTTAAGCGAACTTGCTACTGGGCAATGTGCGCTCGATATTGTATTTGTAATAAATCCGCATTGGTTTAAAAATAATAACTACCAACAAAAGCCATATGGCGTACATAAACAACAGTTTTTAATGCAAAGCTTATTTGAGCTGCAACAAGCGCTTATTGAACGCGGGCAAACACTGCACGTACTAGAGGGTGAACCTGTTAGTGTTTTAAAGCAGCGCATAGCTGAGCAATACATTGACAAAGTGGTGTGCAGTGAACATGTTGGAACCTATGAGCAGCGCCAACTCGCGCGACTAAAAGCACATTGCCCACACGTCATATTTAAAACAACTCAACAAGATACTTTATTTCAACAAAGCGACCTCCCTTTTGATTTAACCGAGCTGCCTAAAAGCTTTACCCCATTTTAAAAAAAGGTAGAAGCGATAAACATACCTATAACAACCTCAACTCTGCCTAAAGGTTCACTTCCTCAGCCTATAACATTATGTGCTGCAAACCCAATTGATCTTAATGAGCATACTAATTGTAACAACGCAGTAATGCATGGCGGATTTAAAAGTGCGCAAACACATTTAACGCAGTACTTTTCGGGCTCACTGCCAAGCACGTATAAAACAACTCGAAACGAGCTTGATGGCTTTAATAACACCACAAAATTTAGTACCTGGCTTGCTTTTGGCTGTATAAGTGCACGGCAAGTTTATAAAGCAGTCGAGGCGTACGAACATAGCCGAATAACAAACGAGTCTACCTACTGGATTAAATTTGAATTGCTATGGCGAGAATATTTTAAATGGCATGCACTTAAGGCAGGTAAAAGCCTGTTTAGTTTTAAAGGTCAAAAGCAAACAAAACCCCTTACTACGTTTATGCCAAATCGCTTTGCTGCATGGTGTAATGGCTCAACGCCCTATCCTTTAGTCAATGCTATTATGCATGAGCTTAATGCTACTGGTTATATATCAAACCGAGCAAGGCAAGTTGCAGCAAGCTGCTTAGTTAACGAACTTAGCCTTGATTGGCGCTATGGCGCGGCTTATTTTGAACAACAACTAATTGATTACGATGTGGCAGCTAATTGGGGCAACTGGCAATATATTGCTGGCGTTGGCGTAGATCCGCGTGGCGGTAGGCATTTTAATATTGAAAAACAAACCGCGCAGTTTGATCCGCACGGTATTTACACTAATAAGTGGCAAGGTAATAAAAACACAAGTACACAACTCGATAACTTAAACGAAGTTGATTGGCCAATTTAAGCCGCCAATCAACTTTTACCAAATAACGTTTAAAACAGCTCAGCAATACCTATATTAATAGCAAAGCCACCCAAGGTTAAAAACATAAATAAACACAGCGCCAGTAACAATGGTTTAATACCCGCTTGGCGAATTGCTCCAATATGGGTGCGTAATCCTAGAGCCACCATGGCAATTGTAAGCAGTATATTGTCGAACTGTACTATTACGTCGGTGGTCGTTTTAGGAATAATAGCAAGCGAGTAAATACCACTTGCCACAATAAACAATACAGCAAACCAAGGAATGGTTACGCCGCCTTTGTGAGCCCCTTGATTTAGTGTGCTTTGTTTACTCGCTTTTTTATTTTGCCAAAATGATAAAACCACTAAAAATGGCGCAAGCATCATCACTCTTAGCATTTTCTCAATAACTGCGGTGTCGGCAGCATTAGCGCTTACCGCTGTACCGGCAGCTACTACCTGCGCTACTTCGTGAATGGTTGAGCCTACAAAAATACCGTACGCGTGCTCGCTTAGTCCCATGTACTCAAACATAAATGGGTAGGCAAACATACTTAGCGTACCAAACACTACCACCGTTGCTACCGCTACTGATACTTTATGTGCCTGCGCTTTTATTACAGACTCGGTTGCCATTACCGCTGCGGCGCCACAAATAGAGCTGCCCGCACCAATTAATATAGTTGTTTGCTCATCTAACTTAAATACACGCTTACCAAGTTGAATTGCCAGCATAAACGTACCAACAAGCATAACAATGTCGGTTAACAGCCCTTGCCAACCTACTCCCGCGACTTGCGTAAAGGTTATTCTAAAACCAAACAATACAACGCCCGCTTTAAGCAAAATACTTTTAGCGTAATCAACTCCTACATCGGTATGAGTCGCTATGCGCGAAAAAACACTGTTACCCACAATAATGCCAAGCACAATACCAATAGTTAAAGAGCTAAACTGCGCGCCTTGCATTACTTCAAGCTTACTAAGCACTACAGAAACACCCGCTAAAACAATAACCAATAACATACCCAACCACCAACGCGAATCGGTGTATTGCTTAGTATTTATACCAAAAGGCTGTCGTGTATTTTTAATTGCACTAAGCATAATCATTCCTTAATAAAGTCATCGTAATTAGTTGACTTCATTTTAAGAAAGGTCAAAATATAACTCCAATACATTAAAATCATGATTTAATAACTTTAGGTTATGCAATTTAGGATTATACAATGAACTTGCATGCACTACGGGTGTTTCATACGGTTGCTAAATTGGGTAGTTTTTCAGCAGCAGCTGAGGCGCTTTTTATAAGCCAACCGGCTGTATCTAAAGCTTTAAAAGAGCTTGAGTATCAGCTAAATATACAACTTATTGAGCGCGCATCTAAGGGTAAAAAACTCACATTAAGTGAAGGCGGACAAGCACTTTTTGAACATGCTCGTAGTATTTTTGCCATTGAAAAAGCAGCCATTGAAGATATTAAATCGCGTACAGGGCTTAAGCGCGGCACGCTCGTTATAGGCACTAGTACAACTATTGCCAGCTATTGGCTACCACCTTATTTAGCTAAGTTTTGTGCGCAGTACCCACATATAAAAGTTGAAGTGCAAGTTGCTAATACCGCACAAATTGAGCATGCCTTACTTGAATGCACCATCGATTTAGCACTGGTTGAAGGCACACCAACCGAACCAAATATAGTAAGCAAACACTGGAAGCACGATTTAATGAGTGTGGTTATACCGAGTAATTTAACACCCGCTACAAACTTAAAAGCATGGTTAAACAATCAATTTTGGCTACTGCGCGAACCGGGCTCTGGGACTTTAAAGGTATCGCTCAAGTTATTACAACAACATGGCATTGCAGCAAAAAACAGTATGCAACTAGGAAGTAACGAGGCAATAGCAAGGGTAGTAGCACAAGGAATGGGCGTTGCGTTACTACCTAATGTGGTAACAGACGATTTAGTCCAATTGGGTAAATTAACACGGCTAAAGCAGCCAAATAACGTCGAGTTATCAAGACCATTATACCAATTACACTACAAAGACAGACCCTCTTCACATGCTGCGCAAGCATTCGAAAAAAGCCTATTTAGTGAATAATGTTTATATAAGTAAATTTAGATCTGAGCTGTAAGTCATCTATGTGCAAATAACGAACATTGATAAATTGCGATAAAATGAATTCAAAATTTGATAATCATATGGAAAGTTCCTCGAGTTTTTCGATACAGTTGTGTTGACCAAAACATAAACCGTACCTCGAGGAACTTAGTATGGAACTATATGGTGAAATTGACTTGTATTCAAATAATAGCGCGGTTGGTTAAACTTGAGCGAAGCCCCAAACTAACCGCAGCGTAATTTTTGGTGCCCCAACGAGCCTACGATATACTTGATTCGCTCGTTATGAGTGATTCTCTAATTCTAACCAATCTTCAATTATCCAATCTTTAAATTCACCACCCAAGATAGAATGGCAGCCATCGTCATGATCAAAATAACCGATGTCACCACCATCACTAACCGTAAAGTAATTCCCGTTATCTGTACAGAACGCAAGAAAATCTTTAGGGACACCTGCCTCCCATCCATCGACAGCAATTATTCTTAAGTTTAGGTACGGCGGCATATCTGGGAGAACTAAACCTGGTTCACGGACTCCAAATACTACATTGCTAGCATTCAAAACGAAGTACCTATACTGCTCAGGAAACTTAAAAGATAAATCGTTCTCAGCTAAGTTAACTTCTTGCTCAGTAGGTAGGCGAAGAGGTTTGGGAACAGGCTCATTTTTATCTCTCAGTATCAAAACTACGTCTTTTATATCCATACACTCTCCTTGCTTGTAACCAGCTTGTAGATTAACTCATTTTTTTATTTGTTTTAATTGATAAACAAACCATAGCTAAGTTCCTATTTTGGTTCAATCGTTTACTGTATTTTTACGCAGAATATAAAAAGTGTTTGGCATTATTTTAATTAGCTTTTTGGACGGGATTACGGGTACTTGATTAGCTTTATTTTAGGTTAAAAGGGCTTACCATTCTTAATGTATCGTATTTTGCAGCTTTTCTATATTATGAACAAGGCAATACAATTGCCGTATAATGCAATGAAGGCATTCACTTTCGCTTCACCGCGTAAGGTTAATTTATTCACGCCTTTATCCATTATAATGTTCTGTATTTTATTTAAAGGAAAGCGGGTTCAATAAAGCAGAGTCATTTACCACCCTTTAATAAAAGTTATTATGCCTATTGAGCTATCTATTTTCACTTTATCTGCATAGCTCAGCTTTTTGCGGGATTCATTATTTACAAACTGCACTTATCGCCCTGTTTTAATGAGCGATTTATTTAACAGTTAGAATGAGGAGTCATCCTAACTGCCTCCATTTTAGTGATTTTTAACACCCAAAATGGCGTATATTACATCCTATAATCATTCCACCATAATTACCTTTATAAGCAGCTAATTAAAATAATCGAAAATCATGGCTTGTTACTTTGCACCAAAACAGCGGTGAGCAATATTATCGGAAAAATTAAAAGCCAGCTCAACAAAACAAGGCTAATTTAACTTTAACCAGTGTGTTGCATCTAATGGTTCAACTCACAGCTCTTAGGGAACTAGGCGGTCAGAAATTGTAATGTATGAAGCCAAGCTATGACCCTTTTGGCTCGCTCTTTTTAGTTGTCTGTTGCAAAATCATATAAAACCGTATTGACAACATTTTTGCCTAAATACTCTTTTACCATCGCCAATCTTGGCTCATCATCCACCTTTTGGTAAGTGGAAACAAAATACCTTTTGTTTTCAGCTTGTCGGTTCATTACAGCGCGGTCCCCAAGCTTTCTTCCTTTGGGCGACAACTTTTCAAAATTAAAATCAACTGTAAATACGGTCTCAACTGCTAGGTTTTCTAATTCATCACTTATTAAAATATTCCCATTTTGAAGAGTCATTTCTACACGACTTTTTTGATTACTATTTCTGTACTGTTTTTTAATCTGCGTACTACTTTTTACGATAATTGAAAAAGCACCAATTTTAGGGTATTCATAAGTGGAAATATTTGAAACGTTATCCTCGCATCGAATATAAGTTAGAAGTAGCCTCCTACCGAGTGTTTTAAAAGGCGCGTCCCACACTTGCACAAATTCGCCATAGTTGTGTTTTACAACATCGACCGTTGGGGATTTAATATGGTCAAAACCAACTCGGTACACGGAAATTACTCCAGATTAAGGCAACAACAGCTTGTTGAACACTATTTGAGAGGATTATTCCCCCTAAAAAAGGCGGTTAATAATATTATCGGAAAAATCGTAATAACTATATTTATAACGCTATGTTTATAACGCTATGTTTATTAAGATAAATTTAAAGCTTTATAAATGATAGCTAATCGCTCATAACTGCCCGTCCGTTGAAATAAATCAATTAGCTAAAACGCTAAGGTCAGGTATGAGCAAGTAAATTTACAAACCCTGAGTTAAATCTTGCGCCAATGTACCCGTTGGCTTTTCAATTACGCGAATTAACTCTTTGCCATTTTGTTTAACAATAAAGGTAGGTGTGTATTGCAAGTCGTTAGCTTGTGCAATGCCTGCATCGTCTTGCTTGTTGTAACCTACGGCAACAAATTTAATATCGGCAAGTTGTACTTTAGATTCATCAAGCAGCTTAACTAAACGCGGTACTTCGCGCTCGCTGTCGTGGCACCATGTACCAAATAATACAATTAGCTCTTTGCCTTCTAGCTTTTGCATTAACGCAATGTCTTGTGCTGTTGGCGTAAATGCTTTGTATTCTTCGCTAAACTTGTCGTAGTCGCTTAGCAGTACATCGGCGGTAATTCCGCCCGAAAACGGCGCATCGGCTGCACAACCTACAAGCGGCATGCTTAAAGCACACAATAAAATTAATTGTTTAAACATAAGGTACTCTTTAATTAGGCATTTAATTAAGTATTAAATTAGGCATTTGACGACTATACCCAATATTGAGTGTGGAGTGAACAACTCAAGACCGTTACTTTTTATCCATAAAAAAGTTAACTTGCGATAAGTTAGTTAAATACTCGCGTCTTACATCTTTATTCTCGGCAAGCTTATCTAAATCACCAATTAAGGTAACTAACTTATTGTGAGAGTGGCTGCTTGTTGTTTTAAATTCGTCTTGCTTTTCATCGCTCTCAACACGCTCTTTTTTATTCATGTTGTAGCTGTTTTCGTTTTCTTCGAGCCAAATATCGTCAATTAAACGAATGTCGCTTTTACTAACGGTTTGCTCTTGCATCGCCATTTGCAGCTCGTATTGGTTTGTTTGCGGGTTAAACGCATACATTTTTGTATCAACATCAACCTCGTGAGACTGATCAAGCCCCACAAGCTCTTTATTTTTAACCGCAGTCCCTACGTTATAACTCTCTTCTTTGTTGTAATAATCAGGCCGACTGTATTGATAATCAAAGTGGCTACTTACATTTTTACTTTGTGTTACACCACTAAGCTCGCCTAATTGGGTTTGATCAGTCGCTTGGCTTAGCTCAATTGTATTTTTAGGCTGATAGTCGCCGTTATCCAGCGCATACGAAAAGGTAGCATCAAAATCAGCGAGCTTAGAAATACCAGCACCCAATGTATTTGGGGCTTTATTGCCTAGCCCTTGATAACGGGTATCGTTTGTGATCATGTTATCAACCAAATCGGCAACCATGGCGCGCCCGTCATTAAAGTGCTGTTCTGCAAGTGACTCCAAATTGCTATAACGCTCAGCCGCCGACGACATACTTGCAAACGCGCCTTTAAACAATGCAAAACCCTGCTGCATTGCCTCGTCGCCTTTTCGCCCAAATGCCGACTCTTTATCGTCCTCGGTACTGTTTACACGGCTATCTTCTAAGCTTTGATCGAGCGACGCTAAATATTGCTGCATTTGCTGTGTGTCTTTAGCGCCAATGGTTGACATATCGAGTGCAAAATCAATGTCGTTTTGCCCACCTGCGGCTTTAAACACAAGTGCTTGTTGGTTTAATGCTTCATCAATGGAGTAACTTAAATCAAGATTGTTCTCTTTCGAATCAAAATCTTTATTTTGCGTTGTCGAAAACGATACATTAAAACCGGCCAGCTGTTCACTATTAAAGCCTGTTAAAAAGTCTAAACTCATGTCTGTTTGGTTTGGCACCAGAATAGGATTAAATGAGTTTTCACTCACTTTAAAAAACTCATCGGCCATTTCGCCAACACCCGCCATAACCTGCGTTAAAGCCGCATGTTCAGCCTCAGATAAATCGCCTTTCACATCGTAACTTAAACTAAAGCTATCAACGGCTTCGCCCGTGTTTTCATCGTAACCTTGCGATGAATTAAAAGTGATATTTACTACATCACCCTCTTTGGTTTTTACCGAGAGCTCAAATAAATAATTATCGTCATCCTCATACTTGCTACGATTAGCACTTTCCATATAAGGATTAAGCGTGCGCTCAACACGTTGCTGGCTTGATGCTAAAAATGTTTTTTGCTCATACCCAAGTTGCCCCAAGCTCGATAAAATATCGCTGGTATTAGCATAAGCACCCTGAATATTTTTAACGGATGTATTTAATCGCTCAATTAATTGGGTGCTGTTTTCGTTTTTTAATAACCCCTCATGCTGAGAGCTTATTACGGTGCGTAAGGCGAGTTCTTCATCGGAAAGTTTATAGTTAAGCGTGCTAGGCGTGCTTGAAATAGTAAATAGCGAGGTAAGTTGCTGTTGTAACACGTCCCCTACTTTTTGATTGCTGGCTAGTACTTCATCAATAGTTTCGTTATTTAGCTGGCTTAGTTGTTTTTCGGATATTTTTGGCGCATTAGTTTGTAAATCATTAATAGCTTGAAGGTCGCTACTGGTATGCAACACAGGAGTCACTGACGTTTGGTTAGCGTTATTAACTGACTGGGCAAATAAAGCGCTTAAATTGGCTTGGTTGGCAAATGTACTGTTGACCATGATTATCCTTAATAGCTAAACCCTATTAAGTAATTTATCGGTCATTTGACTAAAAGCTTTAGCTACAGTTAATTAAATTAAAAGCAGAGAAAATTAATACTTGAATTCAAATAATAATAGTCCGCTTTTAATCTAAAAGTTTGAAGGAGTAATCTAAATTACTCCTCTTCCAACACAATATTTCGCTCAGCTAAGGCACTTAATAATTTTTTAGTCGGCTCGCTATTTTCTAAACCGATTATTTTAGTAAGATTAGGTATTAAAGCTAAATCATCAATTGCTTTGTTCGTTACTTTGGGTACTTCATCTCCCATACCAGGATCCCAAAATGGATGCATGTGCTCTAAAAATACAGCTCCACCATTTAAACCACTGTCTTGATAAAGCTGCGTTACTTTTTCGAGTAAAGTCATCGGGATTTCTACGTTTTTAAAGTACTTTTTAACTTCAGGAATACACTCATATCCATCTTCTTCTCGATCAATTTCGCGTTTTACATACTCTTTGGCAAATAAATCTAAATCAAACTTTGGTAAGAGGATCTCTTGTCGATACATCAGCTCTTCAATAACGAGTAACTTAAAATTAAAATCACGAAATAAAACGGTGGGTTTATTATTAATATTAAACAATTTAGGCGTATTTTTTAAAGCATCAGCTTCTACAATTAACGATTTTAAGTGTGTTACTTTAGCTTCATCGGTAGTGGCTTTAAGTAATATATCCACGCTTTTTCGAGTAGGGGCTGAAACGGTAATTCTACGCAGAGCCGTTTTAATATTTTTGTTGTATTTATCTTGGCTAACGGTATCTATATTATCTAATTTTTGTTGATAATCGTTAATTATACTTTGTTTTGCACCTTTAATTTCAAGCTTTTTTAAGTGTTCTTGAATACGCGCTTGTTGTGTTTTTTTACCCTCAATTCCAAGCGGGCTTAGCATTAAATTCTCAATTAAATAATCTATCTCAATATCAGAAAAATCAAAGCTATTAATCAAGTTTTTAAAGATCAGAGGTGCATTTTTATAAAGCACATCTGCAGGCTTTGCAAACATACTTAATAGTTCTGAGTGCATCCTGCCGTAGCTGCTATTTTTAGCGTGCCTAACAATACTCAACTGCAATAGCTGAGTAAACTCGTTTATAATATCGGGGTGATACTCTTCAAAAATACTCATTATCAAGTTGCTATGTTGATTTGGAAATACTCGATAAAAAGCAGGAAGTAATAAAGCAATATCAACTTTATCGAGCTCATACTGCTCAACAAAGCCAGAAGCATAACTGTTCACCGAATGATAAAAATAGAGTGTTATTAAACCCGAAACAACCACGTTAATTTTTGTATTTTGCTGATGAACTCGTTGATGCTCAATGAGCTCTTCTATTTTAGCTAATATTGTTTGATGATACTTTAATATTACTAAACCATTTGGCGAATAGTCTGAGCTACACACAATTTCAATAAACGTAGCAAGGTACTCAACCTCAACTGAGTCTGATAAATCTATGGTTGAAAGCCAATTTATCATTGCGCTGTATATTTCATCTTCAACGCTAAAATCAGCATCCATTAAACTACGACATTCTGGCCAATTAATAAGCCCTCGATCATATTGCCTTTTAATAATGGCTTGCTGCTCTTGGATTAATTTTTTCCATTGCGCATGAATATTTTTTACTGTCGCTTTATTTTTTTTGTCAGGCATGCCTTTTTGAGTAGCACCAAAACTAAGATCTCGGATCGAATCAATATTTTTTTGTATATGAGTATGCACAGTCAACATATTATTTAGTAGTCCTTACTTAAAAAGCAGTGAGCAGAATTGAAGGTGGTAAAACGTAAATGTCAGAGCAACGCTAAACCACCATTAACAGGCTAGTTTAACGCCCGATGAGTCAAAAATTAAATACATAACGCTTAAAACTGTGGTCAAATTTAATTAACCACAGCAACGACCGTTAATAATTAATATCTAAATTAGAAAGTCATAATGTGAGTTTTTTAACAGTTTCATGTGCTAAATTTTGAAAATCAACAGTTACACGCACATTGTTTTCAGCGAGATAAAGCAAGTAATTATCTGTTATAAAGTCCATTGCCATTATTCTAAGTTCATCTTCGTCAGCATCTTTAAACTCATCAACGGCTGTGCTAGCCAAAGTAATAGTTAGAATTACATCAGAATCATTTAAATCTTTTTTTGCTTCAAGGCTTGAATAATAATAAGGGTTAAGCTCAAAGTTCATACTGTTAACGTCTTCTACAAAATATTGAGCAACATCCTCTTCTGGCATTGTGACCCATGTAACTCCAACAGATATCCCCACGAATAATACACTCGCCGCTAAAGATACCCCAAATACTTTCCAGTTTGATTCAAACGCATATTCTTCTGAGTCTGATATTTGTGTTTTAGTAAGGTAGTGTTCTTTAAGTATTACAATCATAGGGATTAAGTAAGCGATTGGAATTAACATATTAGGCGTTTCATCTGGCAGAAAAGGTAAAATTACGATGATAATTGCGCTAAGTATTAAGTATCCATAAAACGTTTTTTTTGCTAAATCATTTTTATTAATTGATTCAAATGACTTCTTTAAAAAATAGGCGGCGGCCAAAGGACCACCTATAAAAGTGGCAGCTATGATTTGGCCCGGAGAATAAACATTCCTCATGACATTCCTTTGATTAATAAAAATTAATAGTACGCAAATCACGTACTCTCAGTTAAAAATACATTTGTACTTCTATTTTATACAGTAGTAAGTAGTCACTTAATAAATGACTATGCCTTTTCATAATACCGTAAAACTAAATGGGTTCATAACGTACCCATAAAGCAAGCTAGGCACTCAATCTTACGGCTCTGTAAAAATGGGCTATAAAATTTCACTTTTTACATACAGATTAACTAGTAGTTAATTGTGCATTATTATTTCACCATAAAAATAAACAATTATTACCGTAAATATTAAATTTAAGGCATAAAAAAACTGCATAATTGCAGTTTGAATATTTATTATAAATGTAGGATGATGTCTTAGTTACTATACTTGTTGTAGGTTTTGTTACATAGTAAAATACGATACCTATTATTTCATTAGACGATACAATGTTTAAAAAGAGAAAAGGGTAAATTAATTGGTATATATTTTTTAAGAATAAAAAAGGAATAAGGAATAAGGAATAAGGAATAAGGAATAAGGAATAAGGAATAAGGAATAAGGAATAAGGAATAAGGAATAAGGAATATTATTTAAAAGGTTAAAAATAATAGAAAGTACTCTATCAGTTTTTTATTAAGCTTAAATCAAAGTATTGACATTCCTAACCAGCATTCTATATTACGTACCAGGGCAAGATCACGAACTTTACCTTGACTTAAAAATATGATCTTATACTTCTTTTTTAAGGAGTATACCCATGCCTAATATTCAGTTATTTAAATATTTCGAAACAATCGATGACCCTCGACAACAAGGCAAAGTGGTTCATAAACTATTTGATATCATATTCTTAGCCGTCAGCGCTGTTGTGTCTGGATGCCAAGGCTGGGAAGATATTGAAGATTTTGGTCATGATAGATTAGATTGGCTCAGGAAATATGTTCCCCTAGAGCAAGGTATTCCTCGTCATGACACAATTGCCCGCGTACTAAGCCGTATCGATATGACGCAATTTCAAGATTCTTTTTCTTCTTGGATGAAAGCATGCACTAAGTTAACCCAGGGCGATGTCGTAGCTATTGATGGTAAATGCTTAAAAGGCTCATTTAATCAGTCAGATAGGCGCGATGCACTTTATATGGTCAGTGCGTTTTCATGCGAAAATGGTGTCGTTTTAGCGCAATGTCCTGTTGATAAAAAGTCGAATGAAATAACAGCGTTACCAACACTTCTTGAGTTACTTGAGATA
>NZ_WTLC01000046.1:0-37344 GCF_011378875.1 Pseudoalteromonas sp. Z9A5 | reverse complement strand
TTTGACTTAGCCCACTAGGTTACAAATCTCGCGCCGCGATTAAATAGCCCCTAGTTTGAACAAGTTTTAATCCGCAAAGATCAACAGACCCTAGTATATGGGAGTAATTTATCAATACGTCCTTTAGCTGTAGACTCTATTTTTAACGGGTGTTTAATATCGTTCCATGCGGTGACTTTGCCGCCCATATTCATTTTTTCAAAATCTGTTTTATCACTTTTTAATTCTAAAAAGTCACACAACTTTTTATAGCTTTCAGGCTTTGCTATATCAATTGATAAAAAATCGTGACCACGATTATTAAAATGTGCTTTAGCACCCTTAAAATGCTCTTCATAGCAAGATTCCAAGTAGCTATCGTCATTAATTTTATTCAACGATAACTCACTAAACGTATTTAAATAACAACGTTTTATATGAATATTAAAACCACCATCGGCACGCGTTAAATTAGTGTGCATACGTGTTAATAATTGCTTTATTGAAGGCAGCCAAGCTGCAAGCTCTCGCTCTAAATATATAAACTTTGAATTAGGGTAATGTAAATCAAGGGTTTTGTAGTCGTTAAAAATGGGGGTATCTGCAATTGCAGTCGCGTTATTGAAGCAAAAATTAGTATACGCGGTATGTGCTGTAGCTACACCACACTCTAATAAAGTGTGGCATACGCTGGTTGTGCCGGTGCGTGGCAAACCTATAATAAATATTTTTTTCATCTTTTAAATCAGGCAATAAATAATATTAACTATTACGAGTAATCAGCATTACAAATGCACTAATAATTATAACTAAAAACGTTAATACAGCGCCAATTTGGCGAAATCTCATGTTTTTTTCTACAATGCCCGAATTATGAAATACACGTCCTACTAATAGCATCCCACCTAGTATATGACAATAATGACTAGCAAGACCTTGATACTCAACTAAAAAAAGTAAAATAATAGCAAACGGTACATATTCCATAAAGTTGCCATGAGCTCGTATTGCACGCTGAAGGCTCGGCTCACCGTTGTCACCTAATGATACTTGTTGTGCTTTGCGTAGTTTTATTACGTTAAAGCTTAAATAAATATAGTAAAACGCAAGTAGTGCTGCATAAGTTGAAATTATCACAGTGTTGTCCTGTTATTATTTTAATGTTGTTAGTGTTTATTGTGTAGCAATGTATAGCGTCATAATAATAACACATAATATGGCATGCATTATCATAAGTTTAATGTACAAATATGCTAAGGTATTGTTTATACACCCGTATAATAATACGTAAGGATTTTATGTTTGTACCACGTAAAGTAGCCGACAGTTATCGAGAGATGATCAACAGTATTGGCTTTTACCCTTCAATGCTCTCAGTTGGTTTTTTAGTATTTGCTATTGTTACTATGTCGGTAGAATATTTAGCGCCTATTGAGCAATTAAAGTCGTTCATATCTGTTGTGCTTGTTGATAGTGCCGAAAACGCGCGTACTATTTTAAGCACCTTAGCAGGCAGTATTATTTCACTTACTGTGTTTAGTTTTTCTATGGTTATGGTTGTTTTAAACTCAGCCAGTGCCAGCTTATCACCTCGCGTTGTGCCAGGGCTTATAACGCGTAAATCGCACCAAATGGTATTAGGGTTTTACTTAGGTAGCATAATCTATTCTATTATTATGCTTATAAATATTAATAAACTAGATGGTGGCAGCACCGCTATTCCATCAATCGGCGTATTGTTTGCACTTATATTTGGTTTGATTTCATTGGGTTTATTTGTATTTTTTATACATTCAATTTCTCGTGCCATTCAGGTAGACAACGTGTTAAATGGCTTATTTAGCCAAACTAAAAACGAAATTAAAACAATAATACAAAGGCAACAAGATAACCCTATTGAAGACTTTCCTGATTTTAGCCAGTGGCACTCTATTAGCAGTAAAACCGAAGGGTATTATAAAGGCGTGCATACCGATAAGCTGTGTGCCATTTTAGCTGGGGAAGATATAAAGGTGTATATATCTGTTAACCAAGGTTATTTTACGGTTAAAGGCTATCCGTTTTTAAAGTGCAATAAAGATATAGCAAACGATGAAGAGCTGATAAATAAAATTCTCGACTGTTTTATTTTTTATATAGAAGAGTATATAAGCGATCATTATCGTTATGGGTTAACACAAATATCAGAGATTGCTGTTAAAGCAATGAGCCCTGGGATAAACGATCCTGGTACTGCAGTTAAATCAATTGATATGCTAAGTATTTTGCTTATTCAACGACTTTCAATTAACGATATTAATTACTCGTTTAAGCACAGTGATAACAATCCACTGCTTTATCTGCACGAAACAAGCTTTGATGAACTGCTACACGACAACTTTACACCGCTGCGTAATTACGCCAAAGGCGATGCATACGTAATGACGAACGTACTTGAGGCATTTAAAAATATTTTGTTTATTGCCCATAAAGATACCAATGCAAGAAACAGCTTATTTAATTATTTAAATGCGATTGTTGATGACATAAATGAACATGTAACAAATGAGTACGACAGGCGAGAAATTACTAATATGCTTAACTCTATTGCCCGTATTAGCCAAGAGCAAGGTGAAGAGTTAGTAGCGCGTTTTGAGCGCCACCAAAAATAAAATTTTAATCTATATAGTAAACAGCATAGCTTGAAGCTGTTACTTTAATCTCTCCTGCATAATAGGCATCAGGTACATAGTTACTTGGTGCGCTATCAGCCATCATTACTTTTTCTGCGCGCATATAAGGCTGTGATTGCACGTTAAGTGGGCTTAGTGACGCGCTGTACAATCCTTTTAAGTCAACGCCATAATCTTCACTAAACTCTTTTGCTGCGTCACGTGCATCTTTAATTGCTAACTTTTGCGCTTTTTTATGCAGCTCGTTGTAGTTACTTGCTAAAAAATGCGTTTGATTAATTTCGTTAATACCGTTGTTAACTAAGCTTTGTAGTAGCTCTGGGTATTTATTTATATCGCTGAGTTTTACAGTTAGCGTGCGAGAAACCTTAAAGCCGTTAAACTCTTGATTACCGGTAGTGCGGTTATATTGGCTATCTCGATTTATTGAAATTTGCCCCGCGTTTATATCATTCTCCAAAACACCAATTTCTTTTACGAGTTTAATTGCTTTAGCGATAGTTAAATCGGTTTTATTTTTAGCCGCAATTAAATCTTTATCAACTTCTGTAATTCCAACGCTAAGTTGTACGTAATCTGGCATTGTTGTGAGTGTGGCTTCGCCTTTAACATAAATATGAGGGGCGTCGGGGGTCGCAGCAGCGAGTGTATCAAAGCTAAGAACGTTTAAAGCCAGTGCACTACCTAAAACGAGAGTCAGTGTTTTCATAAGTCGATCCTTTAATTTTGTAAATGCTATTAAAGACCTTACGTGGTTAATTAAATATGAACAAGCACAAAAAAACAGGCAATTGCCTGTTTTTTGTTAAGCGTTGTAACTAATGCTATTACGCCATTTACTTTAAATTACGTATAGCCGTGATTAAACACTACAACGTTTGTAATTACGGTATTTTGGTAACCAGTAATTTCTATCGATTGCAGCCCATAGCGCATCATCACAAATCTCAAGGGCAACGCCCTCTTCAATTGCTTTTTTAGCAACTGCAAAGGCAATTCGCTTACTTAGCGTTTCAATTTCAGTAAGCGCTGGTAATAAACTACCTTTACCTGTGTTTGCACGCGGTGAAGACTCAGCAAGCATTTCGCTAGACACACTTAGCATTGCATCCGTAATACGGGTTGCTTTAGCCGCAATAACACCCAAACCAATACCTGGAAAAATATAACTATTGTTACATTGTGGGATTGGGAAAATTTCACCGTTATATTCAACCGGATCAAATGGGCTACCGGTTGCAACAAGTGCTTTACCGTCGGTCCATTTAATTACATCTTCAGGAAGCGCTTCTACCTGCTTAGACGGATTACTTAATGGGAAAATTACAGGCTGCTCACAACCAGCATGCATTGCGCGTATTACTTGTTCTGTAAATAAACCCGGTTGACCAGATACACCAATTAGAATGTCTGGCTCTGCACAGTGCATAACATCAAGTAATGACGCGTATTCACCGCTGTAAGTCCATTCGCTTAAGTTATCTTGCGGTTGAGCCAATGCTTGTTGGAAATCACGTAAGCCTTCCATTCCCTCAGAAAGTAATCCAAAACGGTCAACCATAAATACTTGGCTACGCGCTTGAGCTTCAGTAATGCCTTCAAAAACCATTTGGCTAATAATTTGCTCAGCAATACCACAACCAGCAGAACCTGCACCAACAAAAACTACTTTTTGCTGGCTTAGCGTTGAATTTTTAACACGACATGCAGCAAGTAAAGAGCCAACAGTTACAGCTGCAGTACCTTGAATATCATCGTTAAAGCTACAAATTTCATTGCGGTAGCGCTTAAGCAATGGCATTGCATTTGGTTGTGCAAAATCTTCAAACTGAAGTAACACACTAGGCCAACGGCGTTTAACTGCTTTAATAAATAAATCTAAAAACTCATCGTACTCATCTTGAGCAATACGTTTATGACGCGCACCCATGTACATAGGATCGTTTAAAAGTTTTTCGTTATTAGTACCTACATCAAGCATTACAGGTAATGTATATGCTGGGCTTATACCACCACACGCAGTGTAAAGTGATAATTTACCAATTGGGATACCCATACCGCCAATGCCTTGATCGCCAAGACCTAAAATACGCTCGCCATCGGTTACAACAATAACTTTTACTTTGCCTTTTGTAGCGTTACGTAAAATGTCGTCAATTTGGTAACGATCGTCGTACGAAATAAATAGACCACGTGCACTGCGGTAGATATCTGAGAATTTTTCACAGGCATCACCCACTGTTGGGGTATAAATAATTGGCATCATTTCTTCAAGATGATCGCGCACTAAACGGTAGTAAAGTGTTTCGTTATTATCTTGAATCGCACGTAAGTAAATATGCTTGTTAAGGTTGTCAGTAAAGCTTGAGTACTGCTGGTAACAACGTTCAACTTGCTCTTCAATCGTTTCAAAGCGAGGAGGAAGTAAACCAGCAAGATTGAAATTTTCGCGTTCTTTTTTGCTAAAGGCACTGCCTTTATTTAATAGCGGAGTTTCAATTAGGCCAGGGCCAGAATGGTGTATGTAAAGATAATTTGGATCAGTATTTGTTGTCATATTTCCAGGCTTTAACGAAGTCTTAAGTTATGATCTGCCATTATCATTGTTAAAGGTTTAATTGCAATGAATATGAAACTTGTCAGACCAATGAGAATATACAAATACGAGCTTTACTCGTTCTTGTATTATACCCAAGCTGCCTTAAGATGCGAGTTTCAGTTGGAATTAAACGTTATTTATGCAACCCATTGATTGTAAATAATAGTCACCCTATTACTAAAATCAAAAAAGCAGCATAAATAACGTCTAAACTCTCTTTAGATGGCTTGGGTATTTATATAATTTAAAATTTGATAGTGGCGTTTTTCTTCGTTAAATCAGACAACGCAACACCTTCGCGACGAGGGTCGGCACCGCCATACAGTTTGTTGTTTTTCACTTCAACAGCATGTAAGCCTGAGTTTAAATCGATAACGCGCACATTATGCCCACGTTTAGTTAATGCAGGTGCAATCGCTTCAAGCGCTGTGCCTTTTTCAAGACTGGTGTAATCGTTACGATTTGTTGTACGAGGTAAGTTAATCGCATCTTGCGCTGATAAATTCCAATCAATAACACCAACCACCACTTGTGCTACGTAATCAATAATACGACTACCACCTGGTGAGCCTACAACTAAACGTAAGCTGCCATCTTTATTAAATACCATTACGGGTGACATAGAGCTACGCGGGCGCTTACCGGCTTCTACACGGTTAGCAACAAGTTTGCCGTTAATGCGTGGAGAAAGCGAAAAATCAGTTAATTGGTTATTTAAAATAAACCCGTTAACCATAACTGTAGAGCCAAATGCCATTTCAATAGAGCTGGTCATCGACACTGCGTTACCTTTACTATCTACAATCGATACGTGCGAGGTTGACGGCAACTCATAAGAATCATCCATTGCATAACTTAAATACCCGACTGGATTACCGGCTACGGCTTTTTGGTCTGTTTCAGTAATTAATTTAGCGCGTGATGCAATATAGTCTTTGTTTAGTAACTCTTTTGTTGGTACTTGCGTAAAGTCGGGGTCGCCCATGTATACATCACGATCAGCAAATGCAATACGCGATGCTTGGCTAAAGTAATGAATTGCTTTTTCGCCATTTGGTTTAAGGGCAGCCATATCTTTATGCTCAAGCAAGCCTAGCATTTGCAGTACCGCTACACCGCCACTGCTTGGTGGTGCCATTGAACATACGTTATAAGCACGGTATTCAATACATACGGCGTCTCGTTCTTTACTTTTGTAATCAGCTAAGTCTTGTACGCTTAATTTACCAGGTGCAATTTTAGAGTTTTGAACAGCATTAACCATTTGTTTAGCGTTATCGCCTTTATAAAACGCATCAATACCCTGTTTTGCAATGTCTTTGTATAAATCAGCAAGTGGCTGGTTTTTTTTAACCGTGCCCGCTTCAATTAATTTTCCATTAGGGTAAAAATATTCGTTAATTACCGGCATGCTCATTACACCCGGATTTAGTTGGCGCGCTAATAGGCCGTGTAAACGAGGCGACACCACAAAACCCTGCTCAGCAAGTTCTATTGCGGGTGTAAATAATTCACTCCACGCCAAGGTGCCGTATTGTTTATGTGCACTAGCAAAAGCATGTAAAATACCTGGTACGCCAACAGAGCGTCCGCCAACAACAGCTTCAATCCATTTTACTGCTTTACCATGTTTATCTAAAAACAAGGTTTCATCTGCATCTGCAGGTGCAGTTTCACGACCATCAAAACTTGTTAGCTTATTGTTTGCTTTGTTGTAATACATCATAAATGTACCACCACCAATTCCCGACGATTGCGGTTCAACTAAGGTAAGTACTAGTTGAGTAGCAATAGCAGCATCAACTGCGCTACCGCCTTGAGCTAAAATACGTTGCCCAGCTTGAGAAGCATATGGGTTTGCTGCTGCAACCATATACTTATCACCAGTCACAACTTGTTTATGAATAAGACCTGTTGCTGCTTCTGGTTCGCGAGTTTCAATTGTTTGCTGTGCAAAAGAAGGCAATGTTACCGCGCACAGGCTAATGGCAAATAATGAGTTAAGTTTAAAATGCATAAAAATACTAAAAACACTTAATTACGATGAGGTAATTGGCATCTTAAAGTTAAACGGGCACAATATGCAAAAATTTATACTAAAAAATTACAATAAAATGTTTAATTTACCACTACAACCACGTTATTTATTACCGCCTATAACTTTGCTGCTTTTTAGTACCATTTTTGCTGCATTTGATTTAAATAATTTACTTGAATTTAACCGACCTTTAGTTAATCAAGGAGAGCTATGGAGAATATTTACCAGCCAGTTTGTACATGCTAATTGGGCTCATTTAGGTTTAAATGCCAGCGGTGTTTTCTTAATTTGGTTGCTACATGGTGAATACACATCCCCTACTCGCTATACATTTAATGTATGTACGTTGGCACTTTGGTGTGGTTTAGGTGTGTACTGGTTTTGTCCAAGTATCCATATTTATACTGGTTTAAGCGCATTGCTTCATGGCGTGCTCATTTGGGGCGCAGTTAAAGACATAACCGTAGGGCTTAAATCGGGTTATTTATTATTTATTGGTGTATGGATTAAAATAGCGTTTGAGCAATTTAGTGGCCCTAATGCTGATATAGGCAAACTTATTAACTCTACTGTCGCTATTGATGCGCATTTAATTGGCGTAATTGGCGGCACTTTATTAGCCATACCGCTGGTTGTTGAATACTTAAAAAAGAAAGGCGAAGTGTAATTTTTGTTCAATCCAAAAAACGCCGCGTTAGTTTATTTAACTAACGCGGCGTGTTTGTTTTTATACTTTAAGAATTAAGAATTAAGAATTAAAGTGTTTCTTTAAATAACTTATAAATACGACGATATTCGTCTAACCAGCTTGAAGGCTGAACAAAGCCATGTGGTTCAACAGGGAATATAGCTGTTTCAAAGTTTTGTTTTTCAAGCTCAATTAAACGCTGCACTAAACGTACTGAATCTTGAAAAAACACATTATCGTCAACCATTGGTGAATTAATTAATAAACGTTTGTTTAACCCCTCAGCGTAGTAAATTGGTGAGCTGCGCTCATACGCGATAGGGTCAACATCAGGGTGGTTTAATATATTAGCCGTGTAACCTGTATTGTAATGTGCCCAATCGGTAACAGGTCTAAGTGCAGCACCCGATTGAAATAGCTCAGGCGCAGTAAACAATGCCATAAAGGTCATAAAGCCGCCGTAAGAGCCCCCATAAGTACCCACAGCTTTAGTATCAACATTAGCGTTCGCTGCCATCCATTTAACGCCATCGGCTAAATCTTGTGTTTCTGGTGTGCCCATTTGACGATAAATCGCAGTACGCCAATCACGCCCGTAACCTTTAGATGCACGATAATCCATGTCCATTACTATATAACCTTCATCTGCAAGTAATGAATGAAACATAAATTCACGAAAATAAACCGAAAATCCCATATGTGAGTTTTGTAAATAACCCGCACCGTGGTTAAAAATAACCGCTTTGCGGTTTTTGCCTACTTCACCCTCTACGTAATCAGCTGGGTAATACACTTTTGCATATATTGGTTGATCTGTATGGCTCGATGGCACAGCAACAATTTTAGGTGCAGTTAGTTTTTTAGCTAAAAACTCATCCGACACAGTGTGTGTTAATCGCGTTGCTTTTGTATTTGCTTTAGCATCTGCTACATAAAGCTCATTAGGCATTGTAATTGTTGAGTGCTTAAGCAGTAACTTGCTTTCATCTGGGCTTAACGTGTAATCGGTCATACCATTTAAATCAGTTACTTGCTCGCTATTACCTGTTTGCGGGTTTACACGGTAAATTTCGTACAGACCTGGGTGCTCAACATTCGCTTTATAGTAAATTGCGCTGTCGTCGCTGGTAAGCGTTAAGTTAGAAACTTCAAATTGACCTTGTGTTAGCGCGGTTGCTTTACCATTTACGGGCTTTTTATAAAGCTGGCTGTAACCTGACTCTTCCGATAGGTAATAAAGCGTGTTTGAATTGTGTAGCCACCCAAAGTCGTTAAATGCGTAAGCAATCCATGCATCGTCATGCAGGCGATGTTGCGACACAAGTTTATTGTTTTTAAAATCAACGTTCGCAAGCCAACGGTCTTTGTTGTCCCACGCTTCAAGCATGACAGCTACTTGTGAGCCGTCATCGTTCCATACTATTGGGCTTTGCTCAAAACCCCAGTCCATAATAAGGTTAATGCCACGCGGCACCTTTTTAGACTTATATGTTTTGCCTATCCGTGCGTAGTTTTCTTTTTTAACTGCGGCTAAAACATCTTCATCAAAGCCCGGTAAAGTATCAAAACTAAGTGATGTTTGCTCTTTGTTAGTTAAATTGATGTACACAAGCTGCGATGTTTCTTCTTTAGCATCTGCAACACGACGGCGTGCTTTTTTAGGCTCTATGGTTGCGTCATCAGTGATGTAATTTGGCATAATATCGCCCTCACCACGCCAATCACTTTGCTTTTGTACAACGACTAATAACGCATCGCCATTTGGTGAAAGCTGTGCCTCTGCAACTTTATTACCGTCACCTAAATAGTAAGCGGTGTTAGCAATTGAATCGTTTTGCTCATTAATTTGCTCATTGCGTGCTTGCTTATCTTTTTTGTTTTTTTGTTTTAGCGCCACAAATTTAATAAGTTTATGCTGCTCTTTAGCAATATAAGTGCTTGGTTCTTCAATACCTTTTGGCTCATCAGCAAGTTTTAAGTTCGCAAGCTCAGTAGTTAAACCTGTTTTTAAATCAACTTTAAAAAATACATTACCTTGGCGATAAACTAAATCGCCATTATTTAAAAATTGTGGTTTAGACTCACTCGCTGATGTAGCTGTAATTTGTTTAAGTTCACCGGTTTTTAGGTTTTTAACAAATACATTGCCCTTAAACGTATAGGCAGCCATTGTTTTATTTTTTGAATAAACGGCTTTATTTGAGCCCACAGTATGAAGTTTATTAAGTGCTACTTGCTCTGCTGTTTGGCTGGTAACTGATTGGCTAAATAAATCGCGTAGTGTATTACCTTGCTCTTTTTGAGCATAAATAATAGTAGCCGAATCGCTCGCCCAGTAAGCACGCTCAGGTTGATTACCCATCCAATCAGGATCGGCCATTGCTTGCTCTAGTGTTATATTTTGCGAGCCAGTATCTGCTGGCGTGTTTACAACCGCAGCAACATTAGTTGCTGGTAAAGCACTTTGCTGTGTTGGAGAAGAAGTGTTTGCTGTAGCAGCACAACCTGCAAGCATCACACTTGAGGCAACAGCTAATGCCACTAACGTTTTAGATGAAGAAAAATTAAAAATCATAGTGCTTCTATACAGTTATTATAATTAGACCGTATTTAAGCAGAAGCACTCAAGTTATTGCAATTTTTTAAGATAAATAGCTATTAAACAAGGTAAAGCTCAGTTTAATAGCGCTTTACAGCCGTTTGGTTATGCTTATTCAACTATTAAATCAAGCCAAACCAGTCGATGATCGCTTGAAGCGTTTCTATCTTCAATTAAACGGTATTCATCGCTTGTTTTACTTGGCCAAAACACACCGCCGTTTTTAATTTTTAATCCATAATTTGACGGTAGTACGTAATCTACTCGAGCCTGCCAATTTGCACTGTAGTTTTGCCCATAAGGTACACTGCTATATTGCTCTTTAGCGCCTGTACTTTTTGGAGTAAAGCTGGCGTTAATGAGTGGATTTTTAAGTATTTGATCGGTTGTATTAGTACGTGCTTTATCGCCCTCGGGAGCTGCATTTAAATCGCCTAAAATAACAAAGCGAGAATCGGCTTTTAGCCCCCCTTTTTTACCTTGGTCATCGTAAATATAATTAGCATTTGCTACATAATCGGCAATTAGCCTTACTTCGTCATGATTACGTTTACCATTACGATTTTCTTCGCCATCAAACACCGGTGGCGTTGGGTGCGATGCAAGTACATGTATGGTCTTGTTGTTTACAGTAACAGGTAAATCCCAAAACGACTTAGAGCTCAGTCTCAGTGCTTGCCATTCTTGCTCGTTATACCAGTTTTCGCCTGTTTTAGGCATTAATGGCATTTGCGCGTTAGGCATGTCTTTGTATTTAAAGGTTTGCAACGTTCTTATTTTATCAAAATCAATTGGGAATTTAGAAAGCACGGCCATGCCGTAATGCCCTTCAAAAAAGCCAAAACCTTGTGCATCGCCCATTACGCCATTTTTTTTACCATCGTTATCTAAATCAAATTCTGTTGCTAAACCGGTGTTAACAGGCGCTATATAAAAATAAGGATAATTTATAGCATCTTGCTTTTGCTGACTTACATTTAAATAGTGCTTATTAAAGTACTCTACACCTTGCTCTTTAGGTACAAAATCAAACTCATTAAGTAAAATAATATCAGGACGAACACGTTGAATTATTTCAGCAATATTTTTAATTTGTTGGTTATTTGATTTAAGTGCGTTAACCAAGGCATCGCTTTTAACTTGCTCGCCTTTAGGTGTGTGATTTGTTGCATCCATACTGACATTAAATGTAGCAACACGAAGAGAGTCTGATGCAAATGCACTTATACTGAAAGAAGCCGCAACAAGTATTGCGCTATAAATTGCTTTAAGTTTCATTAAATAATTTCACTGTAAAATTGTAGACAACTTTATTATTTCACAAACTCGATAAGCAAGCGCTTTATTTAATCAAAAAAAATGCCGAGCAAGCTCGGCATTTAGTAAAACAAAGAATTAATTGTTTAATGTAAAATTAGGTTTGCAGCCGCTTTTAAAAGACCTGGGTATTGTTCCTCAGGTAAATATTCAGTGAGCACTCCAATTTTATCAGCCAAATCGTTCATACTATCTGCCGATACGTTTATATGACCCATTTTACGTCCAGGCTTTGGTGTTTTGCCATACCAATGGCTCGTAACATCAGTGCACTTTAGTACGTCAGCTGGAATGCTTGATTGACCAAGAACATTTATCATTGCGGTGATTTGTTTAAGCTCAGTGTTACCCAAAGGTAAGCCTGCAACAGCGCGCATGTGGTTTTCAAACTGCGAACAATGACATCCCTGCTGCGTCCAATGACCAGAGTTATGAACACGTGGAGCAATTTCGTTAACAAGCAAAGTGCCTTGTACGTCAAAAAACTCAATAGCTAACACGCCTACATAATTAAGTTCATTCGCTAAATTTGTAAATGCAGTAGTGGCTTGAGTTTGCACGCTATGATTATTTTTACCTGCAATAGAAAACGTTAGCACACCATCTGTGTGCTCATTTTCTGTTAATGGGTATATAGCAACGTTACCGTGTATATCGCGTGCGCCAATAATAGAGACTTCGCGATCAAATGGGATCATTTTTTCTGCAATAATAGTGTGCGGTGCTTGCTCTGTGCCAGAGGCAATAAAGTCTGCCATTTCTGACCAAATTTTATCTATTTCTAAGTCAGATTTTAAACGCCATTGACCTTTGCCATCATAACCCGCTTGGCAAGTTTTAATGACTAATGGCTTACCTAAACTTTTAACAGCTTGTTCTAGATGCGCTTTTTCAGTAATTAATTGATACGCCGCACACGCTACGTCGGTTTTATCAAGTAATGCTTTTTCAAGAGCACGGTCGCCGCCAGTTTTAATGGCCGCTTTTCCTGGGTAAAACTTATTGCTATTACAACAAAGTGTTAATACATCATCAGGAATGTGTTCAAATTCTGCTGTAATTGCGTCAGCGTCTACAATAGCCTGCTCTAGTGTGGTTGTATAAACCTCACCAGTTAACGGGTGCATGATTTTTTTGCTGCCTACATCGTAAGCAACCACATTTAAATTAAGTGGTGCACCGGCAAGGCTCATCATTCGAGCTAATTGACCAGCACCTAAAATTAGAATATTCATTATTACTCTGCAGGATTTGGATTAGCTAAAATAGTCTCGGTTTGTTGTTTACGAAACGCTTCAATTTTTGCAAAAATTTCTGGATTTTGACATCCTAAAATTTGCGCAGCTAATAAACCTGCATTTGCAGCACCGGGCTCGCCAATTGCTAATGTGCCTACTGCAACGCCTTTTGGCATTTGGCAAATAGACAGTAACGAATCAACACCGTTTAATGCTTTTGATTTTACTGGAACACCCAGTACAGGAAGCGAAGTAAATGCAGCCGCCATACCTGGTAAATGCGCCGCGCCGCCAGCACCCGCAATGATAACTTTAATGCCGCGATCTGCGGCTGAACTTGCGTAATCAGCAAGTAATTGAGGAGTTCGGTGTGCAGACACAACTTTAGTTTCGTACTTAATGCCAAAGTGTTCTAGCATAAGTGCTGCGTGTTCCATGGTTGGCCAATCTGATTTAGAACCCATAATAATGCCAACAGTCATAAATATTCCTCAGTAATGTATTTTCAAAATAGCGGACTTATGTCCGGTTTTAGGCGGGTATTATACCCAAACCAAGTTTAATTGCGACTCACAAAAACAAAAAAAGCCATGTTTAAACATGGCTTTTTAGAGTTAACGGGTAAATAGGTTATTAAGCTTCTTTACTCGCTAAGTATTCTGCGTAGTTGCCTCTAAAGTCGATTATTTCACCGTCTTTAACTTCCCAAATACGAGTAGCAACAGAGGATACAAATTGACGATCGTGCGATACAAACATCAATGTCCCTTCGTAGGCTTCAAGTGCTAAGTTAAGCGCTTCAATAGATTCCATATCCATGTGGTTAGTTGGCTCATCCATAAGTAATATGTTTGGTTTATGCATCATAATTTTACCAAACAGCATACGACCTTGCTCACCACCAGATATTACTTTAACTGACTTTTTAATATCGTTTTGCGAAAACAACATACGACCTAAAAAGCTACGAACTACTTGCTCGTCGTCGCCTTCTTGTTGCCATTGCTCCATCCACTGAAACAAGTTCATGTCGGTTGCAAATTCGTCAGCGTGATCTTGCGCGTAATAACCAATGTTCGCGTTTTCAGAAAACTTAAACTCACCGGCTTTAGGCGCCAAGCGCCCTGCTAAAGTATTAAGTAATGTTGTTTTACCAACACCATTTTCACCAATAATAGCAATACGTTCGCCAACTTCTACTAAACCTTCAAGGCCTGAGAATAAAGTTGTATCGTCAAAACCTTGCGTTAGATTATTCATTTCAAGTGCGTTGCGGAATAACTGTTTTTCTTGATCGAAACGAATAAACGGCGTTTGACGTGATGACGCTTTAACTTCATCTAACTGAATTTTATCAATACGCTTAGCACGCGATGTTGCTTGCTTAGCTTTAGATGCGTTAGCAGAGAAACGCGAAACAAACTGTTGAAGCTCAGCAATTTGGTTTTTCTTCTTCGCGTTTTCACTTAATAACTGCTCACGGGCTTGCGTTGCTGCAAACATGTATTCGTCGTAGTTACCTGAGTAAATACGTAGCTCGCCGTAGTCAATGTCGGCCATGTGTGTACACACAGAGTTTAAAAAGTGACGGTCATGCGAGATGATGATCATGGTACAGTCGCGTTGGTTCAACACGTCTTCTAACCACTTAATAGTATAAATATCCAAGTTATTGGTAGGCTCATCCAGTAGCATAATGTCTGGGTCTGAGAACAATACTTGAGCAAGTAGCACACGCAGTTTAAAACCAGGTGCTATTTCAGACATTGGACCAAAGTGTTGGTCTGTGCCAATACCTACGCCTAATAAAAGCTCGCCTGCTTTAGATTCAGCAGAGTAACCATCCATTTCGGCAAATTCAGTTTCAAGATCGGCTACTTTCATGCCGTCTTCTTCACTCATTTCTGGTAAAGAATAAATACGGTCGCGCTCTTGTTTAATTTCCCATAATTGCTTGTGACCCATGATCACAGTGTCAATTACTGAGTATTCTTCGTATGCAAACTGGTCTTGGTTTAATTTAGCAACGCGTTCATTTGGATCAGTACTTACATTACCTGAAGACGCTTCAAGCTCACCACTTAAAATTTTCATAAATGTTGATTTACCACAACCATTTGCACCGATTAAACCGTAACGGTTTCCGTCGCCAAATTTTGCTGAGATATTTTCAAATAATGGTTTAGCACCAAATTGCATGGTGACATTAGCTGTACTAATAATAGCGCTACCCTCCGAGGGTGTAAGGATGTATTTAAATTGCGCGCAGTTTATACCAAATTAGGCCTTTTTTCTATCAAAGATTATTTTCAAACACTGGCATTACAGTGCATTTTTAAACGTACTACCCTTATTTAAATGTACAGTAATAAATAAAGCTTATAAGAAGGCTGGTGGCTTATTTTAGTAAGAATTAAATTTGGGCTTAAAGTAACCTTTTATCAATTATTTCAATTAATAAAACTATATTTAAAAACAACTCAGCTTATTGATAAATGAGGGATGGTATCTATCTGGTTTAATCTATCGGATTTTATTACCTTAAAATTATTTTTAGTTATACCTTTGAAAATAAAGCCATTTTAGAGCAATTACACTACATGTTATTTTTTAATCAACGTGAAATAAATTCAAATTAATATTTATGCTATTAAGCGTTTTACAGCACTATTTACCTATCTAACCACATCAATAATCAAATGTTTTTAACACAATAAAAACAACGTTAACGGTGAGTGAATATTCTTGGTGTTTTGTTGTCACTTTTAATGAGTATTTTTCACTTTTGAGCTATATAGTGCTTTGTTAGTCTGCAACTATTAAAATTTTACTTTGGTAAAAACAGTCGTTCACACACTGAGGCAATATAAAATGAACATAAAATTAGCGGCACTGTTTAGTGCACTTATTGTAGCTGCTCCGACTGTATTTGCAGTCGAATTGTATAAAGATGACACTAACGCCTTAAATGTTGGTGGTTATGTAGATGTTCGTGTAATTAATACTCAAGGTCAGACCGAAGTCGTCAATGGTACCTCACGAATAAACTTTAGTTTTGAGCGAAAACTTAAAAATGATTGGATGGCACTTGCACTTGTAGAATGGGGTGTAAACCCTGTGGGCAGTAGTGATATTGTTTACAATAACCGCTTTGAATCCATTCAAGATGAGTTTTTGTATAACCGTTTAGGTTATGCGGGTCTTTCTCATGAAAAATACGGGCAACTTACAATCGGTAAACAATGGGGTGCTTGGTACGACGTAGTTTATGCCACAAATAATAGCTTTGTGTGGGATGGTAATGCCGCTGGTGTATATACGTACAATAAAGACGATGGCGCAGTGAATGGAACTGGTCGTGGCGACAAACTCGTGCAGTATCGTAATAGTTACAAAGAATTTGATTTTACAATACAAGCTCAATTAAAAAACGATGATTTTTATACCTGCGATATTACCGATATATCACAATCGCAATGCCAAACATTATGGGAGTCTGGTGATAGTGCAGCCCAAAGAGTCGAATTTAACTCAACGTTTGGCAGTGCAGTTACTTATAACGTAACTAAAATGCTTACCCTTACTGCAGGTGTAAACAGAGGAGAGTTTGACCTTACTTTTGGTGATGGTACTACCCGCTCAGTTGAGGACTTAATATACGGTGCGGGTATTAAATGGGGCGACTTTAATGCACCTGGCTTATATGTAGCGGCTAACGTTAATAAAAACCAAAATCATGATACCGACAACCTAGGACGTTTAATTAAAGATGCTATTGGGGTCGAAACCTTTGCATCGTATCGTTTTGATAACGACTTACGCCCTTTTATTGCCTATAACCTGTTTGACGCCGGCGACGACTACGTTATTCAGCCAAACTTTAACGCCGATCCAAATGATGTATTTAAACGTCAATTTGCTGTTATTGGTTTGCACTATCTTATTGATGCAGACACTATTGCTTACGTAGAAGCACGTAAAGATTTTGGTGACTTTCAAAGTAATAACAAAGAACAGCAAGCTTTAATGGAACAGTCGGAGGATGATGGCATCGCTATTGGCTTTAGATATAAACTTTAATGCTAATTTAAGCTAAATTTATTTAAAACCCTACGATAATTATATTGTAGGGTTTTAGTCGTTTTACTCGGATTTTAAACAAGTGTTTAAGCCATGCTCCGTTGTATCTCGGGCTTTGCGGCCAGCGCTATATCAACAAAAGCGTGTACTGTTGCGTTTAAGTTACTTTGTTTATATTGCACTTCTACCGGTATTTTTTTAGTCGCATTTTTTATTGCCACAAACACACACCCTTCGCTATATAATTTACGAACACAATGTGGAGCAATCGATATTCCAAGCCCTGCTGCAACTTCGGTAACTAATGTTTGCATATGTCGAGGGTGGCTTATTATATTTGGCGAAAAACCAGCACTTTTACAAAGCATTATGGTTTCATCAAATAAACCAACTGCTTCGTCTCGATCAAAAATAACAAATTTATCATTTTTTAAGTCATTCAAATCAATACTCAATTTGTCAGACTCGTTATGATCTTTATTTAAAACAGCGACTAACTTATCGATATAAATATCGTGTTTTATAAATTCATCACTAATTGACTCAGGTAATGGTCGCGAAAATCCAATATCAATTAATTCATTTTTAAAAGCGTGTATTTGTTCCGTCGCGGTCATTTCGAACAAGGTGACATGTACATGCGGATATTGCTGTTTATATTCTCGTACAAGTGTTGCCATAAAGGTTAAGCATGCCGAACTTAAATGGGCAATATTAAGTGTACCTACCTGCCCATTGTGCGCTCGTTTAACTTGAGTTTTAGCTTTTGCAGCGAGCGCCAAAATTGCGTTGGCATCTTTTAATAACTGCTCACCGGCTTGAGTTATTGCAACATCTCTCGAGTTTCTTATAAATAATACAACATCAAGCTCGTTTTCTAACTGTGCAATGTGCCTGCTTATTGCCGGCTGCACGGTGTGTAGCTCTTTCGCTGCCTCTGAAAAACTTTGATGCTTAGCAACGCTTACAAAGCTCTTTAATGTTTTTATGTCCATAACATGCCTAAAATACAATAATTGTATAGATTCTATAAAATAATATGATTTTTGTTATAGGTAAAGAACTCTTATTATTACCCCATGTTTAAAAATCAGAGAGCACTATGGCAAAGCCTGAACATAATCAATCATTGAGTCGGTTTATATTATTACTGATGACCACTGCAATTGCTGCAACAGCCGCCAATTTATATTACAGCCAACCTATTTTGCCGCTTATAGCGAGCGAGTTTAACTTAAGTAATTCGCAACTAGGCAGTATTCCAGCGTTAACACAAATTGGTTATGCGTTTGCCTTATTGTTTATATCTCCTTTGGGTGACTCAATTACCCGCAGGCGTTTAATTAGTCTTTTATCGTGTTTATTGGTGTTTGCTTGCGGTACTGCAATGCTAGCGCCAAACTATTCGTTGTTACTTATCTCGGTATTTTTAATTGGTGTAAGCGCCAATATTACCCAGCAGCTAATACCGTTTGCGGCATCGCTTGTATCTGCAGATCAAAAAGGTGCAACATTAGGCACCTTAATGATGGGCTTAACCATTGGTATTTTACTTTCAAGAACGTTAAGCGGATTTGTAGGTGAGCAATTTGGCTGGCGAAATGTATTTTTAATGTCGGCATTACTTGCAGCTTTATTTGGTGTACTACTCCGCATTTTTTTACCTTCAAACAAGCCCAGCACTAACTTGCGTTACTTGGCGCTTATTAAAAGTACATTGGCATTATTTACTAAACATAAATCGCTACAACATTTTACACTTTCAGGTGCTTTTTGGTTTGCTTCATTTAACGTACTTTGGGCAACACTTGCTATTTATGTAAGCGATGAGCCATTTAACTACAACGCACAACAAGCTGGTTTATTTGGCGTAATTGCTTTGGCAGGAGTAATTGGTGCTAAGTCATCTGGTAAATGGGTTAACAAACTAGGATCTAAAACTTTAATAATGATTGCTCTTGCGTTAGCAGCTATTGGTTTTGTAATTACCGGTTTATTTAATGGCAGTTTGGCATCATTAATAGTGGGTATTATCTTAATCGACTTTGCCATATTTAGTGCTCAAGTCGCTAACCAAGTTCGTGTTTTTAGTATTGATCCATCAGCGCAAAGCCGCATAAATGGAATTTACATGTTGGGTTATTACATTGGCGGCGCTGTTGGCTCAATGGTTGGTGTAAAAGCATTTGCACTTTATCAGTGGCCAGGAGTTGTAGCTGTAAGCATTATATTTATTTTACTAAGCGCAGTTTTTAACTCTTTAGCTAAAAAATAATTACTTTAAAATTTAGGAGTACATATGAATAAATTAAAAACAGCGGGTAGCTTTACACTCCTTTGTATAGCTAGCTTAACTATAATGGTAGGCACTTTACTTGCTCCGGGTTTAGTAAGTATTTCACAAGGATTAGGTATAACCGATAACGCCGTACTTTTAATTACACTTCCCTCGTTAGGTGCCGTTGTGTTTGCTCCTATTGCGGGAAAACTAATAGATAAATACGGCGCTTATAAACTCTTAATAATTGGTTTGTTTTTATATGGTCTTGCAGGTGCCAGTGTTTATTTTTTAAATGGTCCTACATTAGTATTTGCTAATCGATTTTTACTTGGTGGTATAACTGCTGTTGTGATGGCTAGTTGCACTGTTTTAATTTCAACATGGTACACAGGCGAAGCGCGCCTAGGTATGATTGCAAAACAAGGCATGGCAATAGAGCTAGGTGGTGTTGTATTTTTATTTTTAGGTGGTTTACTTGCGTCGCAGTTTTGGGGCTTACCACTTTCACTTTATTTAATTGCATGGGTATTTTTAGCGATGCTTTTGTTATTTGTGCCAAATAAAAATTTAACAAACCACAATAATGAAGAAATAGTTGAGCTCAACACGGCTGAAACGATTAACGGACTTTCTTTAAAAAGTGTTTATGTAATCTCGACTTTAGCAATGACCATATTTTTTACATCAACCGTTTTACTTCCTATTACTATGAATGCACAAAATTATAACGAGTCACAAATTGGTCAATTACTCGCATTTATATCTTTAGTCGCAGTGGTTACAGCTGGCTTTATGCCTAAAGTAACAAAGTTGCTAGGTGAACCCAAAGTGTTGGCATTTGCTTTTTTAGCTTTTGGTTTATCGTATATTTGTTTTACATACGCAAGCACCCTACTTTTAATTTTAGGCGCAATATTAATAGGCATAGGGTTTGGTTTTAGCATCCCTCTTTTAAATCATATGACGGTTGAACTAAGCGATGTAAAAGTACGTGGTAAAAATTTATCTTACTTTACGATGGCTGTATTTTCGGGTCAGTTTTTTACGTCTTTTATGGAATATATTCCTGGTGGTGAGCAAAATGTATTTATAAGTTGTAGTGTATTCGCATTTATAATTACACTCGTATTGTTTTTTAAAAAAGCAAAGCCTTAATATGTAGTAAAAGAGCATTTATAAAATGCTCTTTTACTTCTCTAAATCTACCATCTTGTATTTCGCACTCCCTTTTTGATCATTTTAGTTACAATTCACTCTATTGCTTAGGCAAGTATTAAACTAAATTTAGTATGATGTGTTCTTTATGTGTAAAGCCACCAGCCATTAACTATTATTATTCTTTAACTACAAAAACAGTATTAAAACTATGATGTAACTTTGGTGAGGTTATATTGAAATTGCACGATACTTACACAGCATATTACTAACCCTCTAAACACACAGCGTACATTAAAAGCTGCAAACAAATTATGGGCTATATAAGTGCTAAGTATTGATAGTATTTTAACTTAATTACCATCAACTGTATATAAACACAGTATTCCAGCTTGTTGTACAAAACTAACTTTAAAATCAGGAAAACATATAAGTACTTAATAATATTAAACTAAGTCTAAAAATATAAAGTTTGTTTGTTATTAAAAATATATAAAACAGCATTAACTGTATATTTATACAGTTAATGTTTAAGCCAAACAAACTTACCCTTTAATAAACTTATTATACCCAGCCAAAGCAGTACCTACGCTAAGCGGTGGATTATCTGAGTGCTCTGCACCTGCATTTATAGCACTTTGCCACACAAGGTTAGTATTAGGATTTGCAGTTAAAGCTGACTCTAAATTATTAAACGCCTCTAACATTAATGGGTTCTCTGCTCCACCCACAGATATATACAAATAAGTACGTGATTTAAGTCTGCTAGATTCGTTTTGTAAAAATGTCTCTACTCTTTTAACTACGGTCATGTCGTCATACCAAGCAGCAGGGCTAAATGCAAAGTAGCCATTAAACAATTCAGGCTTTGTATGCAGTGTATAAAGTACAAAGCTCCCCCCAGCCGAAAACCCACTTAAAATACGATTATCAGTAAGCTTATAGTTAGCCGACAAATACGGGAGCAGCTCTGTTTCTATAAATTGCAAAAACTTATCGGCTTCCCCATTCGGTTCAGGAAGTGTTTCAAGCTCTAAACGAGGTTCTGTATTTACCTCTTGTCGAGCATAAGGAGGCACTAAATCGCGATTGCGTGTATCAGTAAAAAATAAATTAGGAATAGACACCAATATAGCCTTATCCCCTTTTTCACTTTTGGCTTGCTTTGTAAGTGCTTGATCCCATGTTTCTAAATTAAAATTACCATCTGTTTTAATAATTAATGGATATGCTTTTTTGGGATTGTAATTAGCGGGTAATCTAATAAACACTTTGCGGGATTCGTTAAGCACTTTAGAGTTAATTGTTATATCTGTATAGGCAGATACATAATGGTTGTAATAACGAATGGCTAAAATACCTAAAGCAAATATTACAATGGCTAAACTTAAATTTATAAAATAGTGTTTTGTTATTTTTACAGCCATACGGCATTTCCTAAATATTGAATTAATAGCTAATTTTAATCTAGCTTAACCCATTGTTTTATTTCAAGCGCTGTCATAATAAGCTCTACTGAAAACGCAGCTAATATCATCCCCATCACTCGCGTTAAAATAGATGCTCCACCAGTACCAATTAACTTAATAATTTTACCCGACAGTAATAACAATATTAATGTAATGCCCAATACGCCAAGTGTAACAAGGGCTGTGCCTATCTGAGTCGAAATTGGATGTATATGGTTATCGGTAAGTAATATAACCGCTAATATAGCGCCTGGAGTTGCTGTTGCAGGTATGGCAAGCGGGAATACTGCAATATCGTGCTCTGGATCTTGCTTTGCTTTATTTGAGTCGCTACCAAAAATCATCTGTAAACCAAATAAAAACAATATAATACCGCCCCCTAATTGAAACGATACTAACCTAATACCCATTGCATTAAGTATAAGTTGACCAATTAAAATAGAGCCTAATAATACACACCCTGCATAGAGCACCGTTTTAAAGGCTGTTTTACGACGTTGTTGATCAGTTAGGTGTGAGGTTAGCGCAGCAAACAGCGCCATAGTTCCTATTGGGTCTATGGTAGCCCAAATAACGAGGGCATCTTGGGAGAGTTTTTCTAGCATATAAAATCCTTGTTAAGCGAACACGTTTAATAAAACTCGGGTAACAAATTCATTTGCTTACACTTCATCATTATTCAAAGTGATTATTTTTATAACATTATAGACTCTTTTCTAATTAAATATTCAAAAGTGGTTATTAAACATTTTAGCTTTTTAAGCACTTAAACCAAATTTCGCTTTTATCCTTACCATCATTTTCATCTAACTTTAAATCATCCACTTCACACATACTTTGTATGACCGCTTTACTCGTAAGCGAAAATCCAAGTTTAGTTAATAAAGTATGCGAACGTATATTTTGCGTACTCACCTCAGCAAAAAGGTAGTTTATTTGCTGTACGCTTGGCAAAGCACTTATAAACCCCACCAGCGCTTCAAACATTAAACCTTGTTGCCAAAAAAGTGGATCGAGTTCAAAACCAATAAATGCAGTCTTACTTGTATGTTCTATTTTATATAAACCACATGTGCCTATTAAATCTCTATCTGTATTATGTTCAATTGCTAGACGAATAACTTCGTTCTCGTAGTATGCGCTTATATCGTCTTGTATTAATTGTTTAATATCGGCTTTGCTAAGCGGAGTTTTATAATCATTAAATTGAGCAACAAGTGGATTATTTAAAATAGTAAATAATTTAGCGGCATGCTTATGAGTGATCAAACGCAGAGTAACGCGAGGTAACTTTAAATTTTTAAACATTTATTTTTAGTTAGTCAGTTGAAATAGCTCTTTATGGAAATACATTATTAACTTACCATATCCCATTAACAAGTATTATATGAGTGCACATTCCCATGAACGACGAGTTTAAAGTAATACAACCCACAACGACTGTCTATTGCCCAAAGCGCGGCGAAGGCTGGACCCTAACAGGTATTACTAATATTAATGAATTCACCTCAGTGATGTTTGACGGTACACGCTACACCCTCCCTGCTCGCGAAATAGTTGAGGAGCTTTTGCCAAACCAATTAGCAAGAGAACAACAAAATAAGTAACAAGCTATTTAACCACTTATCAGTAATAGGCTGCCTATTAAGTTATTAGGTAGCCTTTTTGTTATCAATTCTTTGTGCATATCTATTTATAGTCACTTCAAAAATTAGCACTTAATAAAAATGAAAGACGTTTTGTAAATAACAGGTCTAATTGTATAACTACATAGCGCTTTATACATTCATCATTTAGATGTGAGATTTTTATGAAAAAAATATTAGGCATAGTTTTAACTTCATCTGTACTTTTTTATGCATCCCTTGCCCACGCAGATAAAACCGAGAAAGCAGTATTAGCCGGTGGTTGTTTTTGGTGTATGGAATCAGATTTCGAAAAACTAGACGGCGTAACCGATGTTGTGTCGGGCTTTACCGGTGGGGAGCTTAAAAACCCTACATATAACGGCAATCACCAAGGTCATTATGAAGCAGTTGAAATAACTTACGATCCAAGCATAGTGACTTACCAAGGCATACTTGACCATTATTGGGTAAACATTGACCCATTTGATGCGCGAGGTCAGTTTTGTGACAAAGGACCTAGTTACCTAAGCGCTATATTTGTAGAAAACGATGAACAACGTAAATTAGCCGAAAAAACAAAAGCGGCTGTAGTAGCAGAGTTCCCTAATCAAACCGTGGTTACCCCTATATTAAATGCAAGTACCTTCTACCCTATTAAAGGGAAAGAAAGCTACCACCAAGATTATTACAAAAAAAATTCAATCCGTTACAATACGTATCGCTGGCGTTGTGGGCGTGATAGCCGTTTAGAAGACATTTGGGGCGATAGAGCAACGCACTAAAAAGTCGATAATTAAATATATAATGGGTTAAGTGTTAATCCATTATATTTAATCTTTTTTCAAAATATCATGCTCAGAGAGTTTGTGTTGCTTAGGTATATAAATCATTACTATAACAGCAATAGCTAACACTATTACAAGCCTTAATGTTGAAATAGGAATCAAAGGCTCTAATATGTTCACTAAAAATATCAGTGGAATAACAGCAACAATACCAATTAGTTTATGCCGCTGGGTAAACTCGTGAAGTGCCCCACACTCAGTGCACCTAAATTTTGTAGACATACGAGCGACTACAAACCAAGATAAAGATATATTCTTGTGGCAATTTAAGCATTCAGGACGCATATTATTCCCATACTTTTACTAGGGTCTGTTGATCTTTGCGGATTAAAATTTGTTCAAACTAGGGGCTATTTAATCGCGGCGCGAGATTTGTAACCTAGTGGGCTAAGTCAAAACCGAGCAACAAAGAGTAAATAGCCCCTAGGAAGAACCCTTTGGGCAGCGCCTGTCTTGCCTTTATGCTACGTTATCGCCTATTTATGGGGAATAACCACACTGCATAGGCTCTGCCTTGCCTAAATACCAAACAGACTGCTGCAAATTTAACCTTGAAAGATAAACAGACCCTAGTGAGCTTAATTTTATCGCACCAAAATGTAGGTCCCTATTGGTGTGACTAAATGAAGGTTATTATTATCAACGAAAATAATCTCCCAATTAATAATTTGAGAACCTGATGTTACGAATAAAGTGTCCCCCTCTCTGTAGTAGGGATAGTTTCTATTACCAAAGATCTCCATTATCTCGAGTATTGAATTCTCATCGATATCTAAGTAATTGCCAACTGGAATTTCCCTAGACATATCATCAGATTCAATTATCTCTATTAATTTCCATTTATACTGTATTGACATATCTTCAGCGCTCAATGGCTGGGATACAACAAGACTGAAAATAATATATTGAATAAAAAATATTTTTTTAAGCATAGACTGAAGTTGTGTTTCTTGAAGGAGCACTTGCTAATAATCGCCCTAAGCCATCCGGCAGCTGGTCAAGATTGTATTTCACAATGTTTCTACCTGATTGAACTTGTTCCCCTAGGTGATTTCTAGACACCCCAGTAACTGTTTGCATTAAAAACCTTGGAGAATAGGGATGCGGCGACCATGTAAACTCATGTTCAAATATAATCTCATAGCTCCAACCTCTTTCCATTTTAGGGTACTCAATTATAGCCTGAGTTTCACCTAAAGCATAAGTTGATGCTAAAGAAATTACAACAGAAGTCGAAGCTTTTATTCCTGTATACACAAAACCAGTTGCTAACGTTAATACACCAGTAGCAAGATATCCTGCGTGTCGGATAGCTTCTTCCCATTCAGAATTCCACCTCCTAGCATGTTTACCTTCAGGAAATGTATATGTATGAGAAAATTTACTATTTAATTTTTCTTTCATATGACAATTTGGAGCTTTCCCTCTTCCCATCCAATGACCACCATCGGTCCAGTTCAATCTATTTGAACATTTAATTTCTAACTCTTTTCTCTCTTTTAGAGACAAATTTTCTGCTCTCATTATTTTCGTAGACATATAATTTCCCTTTACTTTGTATAATTACTATATGGGTACAATATGAAGTTGCTTCATATATGTCAAGTTTGATGTTTATTTTTCTAAGTAAACTATAATTTTTGACCTTTTTAATAGCTCTGGGCTGCTTTAAGTAAGCAGCCCTTATAAATTAATAACTTAAATAAGCCATAAAGATAATTAATACAACATAAAAACAAAAACCTAATAGAAATATTAAATCAACCTTTCTAGCTTTGCTCGCTCTATACGATGCAAAGTCTTTAAGCTCGCCTTTATACCGCCCAAGCGTTACCACTTTTAAAAGTAACCAGCCGGTCGAGTAAAACAAAAAGCTCAAACCAGTTTCAATTATTAGCCAAATAAAAATTTCAAATGCAATACTCATAACTTATATCCATTAGTTAAGTATGCAAAAAACAATATCAGCTATTTGTTCAAATTGCAGCCAACTGAGTTAGTTAAGGTGTAACAATAAATTTCGTTAAACCAATTAATTGACCAGATTCAGTAACTACCTTAACTTGCCACTTACCTACAGCATCACTTGGAAAGTTTACTTTATGAGTCCATGCTCTATAACCAAGCTCTCGTCCGCCATTTATATTTAGCGTTATCCGATCAACTTCTTTTTTATTATGTATCCATACATGAAATATTTTTTCATTTAAGCCTCTTGGCGCTTTAACGGCTGTCCAGCTATATAAACCTTGATGATGCAGCGTATAAGAATCTAACTGTTTAATACTCCCTACGGGCTTTTTATGTTGTAAGTCAACTTCATGAGCCAGCGTAATATCAGTTAAACGCAATGCTGCCGGTGGTATATAGCTTTTAAGCTGCCAAATACCAGCGCTTAATAAAGATAAAACAAGCACAAGAATAGGAAACCGCCACCAGCGCACATTAGGCATTAAATTACCTAAGCTAGGAAGTGTAATAATTACAGCAGTAACTAAAGCAATTAAGAGGCTTTGGCTTGTTGTAAGATTTAATAAAATGGGTAAAGTTACAAGCAATACAACAAACAAAGCAAAATTATGAAATATACTAAATAATGTACGATTTTTGGCTAGCTTCTTGTAATAAAAAGGATCAATAACTGAGGCAACAGCACATAAAATAATTAGCGAAGTAAAAATGGCTTGTGGATGATCCCACTGAGTAACAGCCAAAAAGAAGGGTAAAGCAAAAAATAGACTTTCTTGCTGTACCATCTGTAATGCAAAACGCATTACGTTAGGAGAAACAGCAATACCAAACTTTTCTTCCACCTTGTCACGCAGCCAATTATCAATAATCAACCACAACCAACTAACAAGCAAAAATATAGCAATAACCTGCGAAAACGACTCTTTTCTATCAACAAGTACAAAACTAGCAACACCAGATAAAAAAGCTAAAACAGCAAGTAAACCAGGACGTTTTTGCATTGCATTTATGAATTTTGTTATTAAACTTTTTAAGTAATCCATCTATTAGCACTTCCTTACGGGTATATACTCTACAGAGTAATATTTAAGTTCGTAATTTTACCTACCACTAAATGAACTACAGATAGACGAGATATAAAAATTTTATTCACAACACGGTCTTAGTAAATTATTTTAACTATAATGTAAGGTTAAATAATCAGATAAATTTTTAGTTAAATGCTATACAGTTATGGGCTCTAATAGATAATGAAATATCATGTGTATTGTTCAGTCAGCAAAAGCGTGGATTAGTAGTTAAGTAGTTAAGTAGTTAAGTAGTTAAGTAGTTGGATAAGCTTATTAATAAACTCGCAAAGCAACCACTATGTGGAAATAGTAAATGGAAGTAGAAATGTTTGTAAGTGTCAGTAATTTTAAACGTATATTATGGAATAAGTTATCGGGGTCAATCTATTGGTTACTTGTTTGGCCTTATGCGAGTATTGTTTTTAAATCAAACCCCCACTATCCGGCTTACTTAAAGCCTATTAGTATCTTCCTCGTATCTTCTGAGTCTTCTGCTCCAAAAGGATACTATACCAGCATGCCTTATATTCTTAATGATATTTTGCCCGCAGTATGTTTTTGGATTGTATGGATAGTAATTCTTATTGTGCTTCCTAGCCCTAAGTTTAAGTCTAAGTCTAAGTTTAAAAAACCTTAGTTAACTGAATTGCGGCTCCCAAGGCATAAGATAACTAAAAACCTCGGAATCGGATGATGTAAAAGCCTAAGTTCAAAAAATTCAGCATAAGTTCGAAAATTTATTGCAACAGCTCGTATCCTTACAGATAAAGTTTTTTACAACCCAACCTTTATTGTTATAAATATAGCCAGTTCCACCAGCAAAAATGTCGTATGAATATGTTTTGTGGTCCATTATTAACTTCCCAGAATATTTACAAGGCATAATAAGTGACTCACCGTGTTCCTTTTCATTACTCACTTGTTCTGCAATATCAAAATACAAAGCAATTTCAGTTTTAGTAAGTAATAAATTATCACACACGTTATATTGCGTATTTTCCTCATCAATCACTTTTTTAAAAGTTAATATTTTAAAGTTATCTTCATAGTTAAAACTACAAGATACAATAAATAAAGCAGCTACTACACACACAACATTCTTAGTCATAAATAATCTCTGTATTTAGCTTTTTAAGTAACTTTTTAAGTAATTGTATGAATGTTCTTTAAATTAAATCTGATTTACTATTTTAGAATCATTCATCATGGTCCTCTTTTAACTCTACAACCATTTTACCTGAGGCTAATCCTTTAGGCTCTTGTATGTTATTATTTTCAAGCTCTAAAACTAGCTTTTTTAGATTAGCTTTTATAAGTTCTTCTTTTAGTAATCGTTCAGCATCGGTCATTTCCACCTCCTAATAGAGCCATTCATAAATATTGCTACAACTACTCAGTACTACAACTAAATTTGCTATTTACTTTTCTATGTACTTTTATCTATATGTTAATTTTTATGCCATATCGAATTGGCACACCTAACAATAACGTAAACTAAAATAACGTAAATTAAAGGTTCATTACTTTTTAGGATTTTTGACGACGACTGTGTTTGCTAACATATCGTGAAAACTTTGATGCTTTTTAGATACAAATAGCGGAATTATAAAAGCCAGATTAAACGATACTATAAGTGAAAATAGAAGCGACCTTTTAAATAATTGAAAAACAGTCGCCTTATTGCCAGTATTTGCATCCACGATGCTAAGACCAAATATTCTTTTTCCCACATTAATATTTAATACCCAATAAATAAAAAACATCATAGGTATATAGCAAAGCATAAGCCATTCAATCGGTATATTTTCATGAAACAGATTAAATGTTTTTCCTACTGTTGTTAGTACATACAATGGCAACATAACCAAAGTAATGTCAATTATAAAAGCGGGAAACCGCAGTAAAGCTACTTTATTATCCGTCATTTTGTAATCATTCCTTTAAGCAATTTAGTCAGTAGTATCTCTTTGATTTTACATTAACAGACATTTCACTCAAAAAACGACCTCTGTTAATTAACAAATTAAAATCAGCCGAATAAATAACAAGGCTATAGATTTTTGAGTAGCTAAACGCAAGTTACTCTTAGCTATCTAAACGTTATAAATGGGAGGAACACCGTTCTGTGCATTTCAACAAGACTTTAATTACACCACACAACAACCTAAACCATTGTTTTAAATTAAAATAAAACTTAAAAACAATAAAGCTATATAAATATTTGTTTATTCTAGTTTAAAAAACAAGTGTTGAATATCATTCATGTTCAACATGAAATAAATACAAACAGCCTAAATAGAAGTCTAGACACCTACACTTCCCTACTAAAATCCTATAATTTAATCACGTATTTTGACTGATTTTTATGTAATTGCATCTATTCATATCAAGTAATGAATATGACTCATGTTTTATGTGAAATTAAACCGTTTTTATTCATGTACCAACCCACGTATAAATTACTCATCACTTAGCGCTAAACACTATTACTAACAACTTAAAGCTGCTGAATAACAAACCAGCACACTAAGTTAAAAGGTTAATAAAGCGCAAAGCATCAATCAGGTTTAAATTATAAAAATTGGATACATAACACGATGAAAAAAGATTTTACATTTAACATTAAAAGCGTTTCACTCGACGAAAATTATCATCCATCAACCAATACACGTATCACAACCAATTTTGCTAATTTAGCAAGAGGTGAATACCGCAAATCAAACTTGCGTAACGCCTTGAACATGATTAACAACCGCTTTAATGCCCTAGCCCATTGGGATAACACCAAAGGTGAGCGTTATGCTGTTGAGCTTGAAATTATCTCTGTTGAGATAGGTATCGAAGACGGCGGCGAAAGCTTCCCCTCTATCGAAATATTAAAAACAAATATTGTTGATCATAAAACAAATAAACGCATTGAAGGCATTGTAGGAAACAACTTTTCATCGTATGTGCGCGACTACGACTTTAGCGTACTCCTACAAGAGCATAACAAAGGTAAGTCTCAATTTAGTATTCCTGATGACTTTGGGGTTTTACATGGCAAACTATTTCAGTCATTCGTAAATTCAGAAACATACAAACAAAACTTTAAAAAACCGCCGGTTATATGCCTAAGTGTGTCAGATAACAAAACCTATAACCGCACCGAAAACCAACACCCGGTACTTGGCGTAGAATACGAACCAAATGAATCATCTTTAACAGAGCAATACTTCAAAAAAATGGGCTTACAGGTACGTTACTTTATGCCACAAAATAGTGCCGCGCCTTTAGCATTGTTTTTCTTTGGTGATTTACTTAATGATTACAGCAATCTTGAGCTTATAAGCACCATTAGTACGATGGAAACGTTTCAAAAAATCTACAGACCAGAAATTTATAACGCCAATGCAACAGCGGGTAAATCATATAAACCAAACTTAAAAAACTTGGATCATTCATTAACTCAAATCGTGTATGACCGAGAAGAGCGCGGCAAGTTAGCAAATGAACAAGGCAAGTTTGCACAAGAGCATTTTATCAAGCCGTACCAAACGGTTCTTGAGCAATTCTCTACTCGCTATCTGTCATAACAACTAATAGTAACAACCAGTAATAACGCGCTTAACGCTACGTTTAATAATTAACTAAAATATACGGCATTATTTATTATGAAAAAATTACTACCTACATCTACCGCTGGCAGTTTACCTAAGCCTTTATGGCTTGCAGAGCCAGAAACACTTTGGTCACCTTGGAAATTACAAGGTGACGAATTAACCCAAGGTAAGCACGACGCCCTGCGTTTGTCATTATTCGACCAACAACAAGCAGGTATTGATATTGTTAGCGATGGCGAGCAAACAAGACAGCATTTTGTAACTACGTTTATAGAGCACCTAAACGGTGTTGACTTTGAAAAACGCAAAACAGTAAAAATTCGTGACCGATACGACGCAAGCGTGCCCACCGTTGTGGGCCCTGTGAGCCGTCAAAAGTCTGTGTTTGTTGAAGACGCCAAGTTTTTACGCAAGCAAACAAAGCAACCTATAAAATGGGCTTTGCCAGGCCCAATGACCATGATAGACACATTATACGACGATCATTATAAAAGCCGCGAAAAACTAGCGTGGGAATTTGCCATAATTCTAAATCAAGAAGCAAAAGAGTTAGAAGCCGCAGGCGTTGATATTATTCAATTTGATGAGCCCGCGTTTAACGTGTTTTTTGATGAGGTAAACGACTGGGGTATTGCTACATTAGAGCGCGCAATTGAAGGTCTTAAATGCGAAACAGCTGTGCATATTTGCTACGGCTACGGCATTAAAGCCAATACAGATTGGAAAAAAACATTAGGAACTGAATGGCGACAGTACGAAGAAGCATTTCCTAAGCTTCAGCAATCTAATATCGATATTATCTCACTAGAGTGCCATAACTCCCACGTACCAATGGATTTACTAGAACTTATTCGCGGTAAAAAAGTAATGGTAGGCGCAATTGATGTAGCAAATCATACTATCGAAACGCCAGAGGAAGTAGCAAGTACACTGCGTAAAGCATTGCAATTTGTAGATGCCGACAAGCTCTACCCGTGCACAAACTGCGGCATGGCACCTCTACCTCACCATATAGCCAGAGGTAAACTAAATGCCTTGAGCGCTGGGGCTGAAATTATCCGAAAAGAACTATCAGTAAAATAATCAAAATACTACACGTAGTAGAGTGCTCTATTTAATATAATTAGATTCAATAAATATGAATGCTCTACTAATCTGTAATCTTCGGCTTGTTCCAAATAAATATTTATAACGTCATTTAAAAATAATTTAATACGTTAAATTGCCCAAATATTTATGTAAAAAGGAATAAAAACAATACCTTTATTGTTCATGTTAAACTAAATATACCGCACAACTAATTAACGTAAATTCCAGTCAGCAACTAATTTAATGCTCACTTTATCACCATTCCAGTTTATCGTTTCTACTAATTGCACCATCTCAATTTCTTTCTCATTTAGTAATTCATTATCTTTATTATAAAGCCTAATATATCCAGCTTCATCTCCTGCAGAGCTACCTGGCATAACAGGTAATATATTGTCATAGGAAAATAACTCAATTCTATATTGTTTATCAGGACTCATAAAAACAGAGTGCGGTGACGATAAAAGCATTTTCCTAAACGAGAGGATGTTTAATGATAATATAAACAATACACAGATTATTATTAAAATGATCGTTTTTTTACAATGTAATTTACTCAATTTTATCCCTACTTTGTAAAAGCATTTTGCATAGTTTATTTTACCTATCTCATCAAATCTGAATTATTGTTTATATTTATCAAACTTGCCTGCCGCATTACTGTTTTTTCAAACGTGATTAAATAACAGCTCAGCATAACGTTTCATTGGTACATTTATTATTGCTTGTAACGATATAGCTTTATCTATCAGCTCACTCTTAACTAATAAAGGCATAGTGTTGTTAAAAGCAAAAACGATTTTGTTGCCACCTTCTATTGTAAAACTTAGAATTCTTCCTTCAAACTCTTTATCAAGTAACTGGTCAAATTTTTCTTTAAGTTGCGCTTTGGTATGGCAAATATTAAGTACAAGTACGCCATCAAAAGTTAGCGCATTTTTACAATGCCGTAAGTAAGATGAATCCACCTGATCCGACTCCATACCTTCTGAACTATATAAATCAGAGAAAATAACATCAGTTTTTACCTGTGTTTTTTTCATATAATTTGCCGCATCATCAATATGAATAAAAAGACGATCTGATACAGGGACTCCAAAATATTTTATTGCCATATCAGCAACTGCTTGGCGATACTCAACGGTATGTATAATAAGATCAGGAAAAGCATGATAAAGATTTTTTGCTATTGAGCCTGCACCAAGCCCCATAATCATCGCAGTTTTTAAGTTTGGTATAAAAAAGAGCGCAGTCATCATTGCTTGTGTATAAGCAAGATTTAACCCATTGATGTTATTTAACTTGATGCAACTTTGATAAATTTTTCCATCAAAGCTAAGGATTAGATTTTTTGGGGTTTGATATACATAAACAGGGCCGTGCTCATCAGTAACTGATGCAATACAAGTGCCTTTAATATCCACGAATTCTCAATGCGTGATGTAATGAAAAATGAGTATAACTTACTTAACACAATGAAGGTTGTTAATATGACCTATTAAAGGTTTTATAGGGGTAACCAAATAAACCTTACTTTATTCTCATTTTATACACTGAGTTTAGAAAAACTTAAATTAAAATTTACTAATTAAAATCTAATGCTTAGATTGCCCGTCATGCTTATTCTCATCCCATGGTGACCTCTGAACTGAAATTGGTAATCCAATATAATTTTCGAGGGCTTCTTTGTTCGAAATAAACCAATCTAATGTGGCTTGAGAAAAGCATTCTGATTCGAGTATTCGTATCAATTTTTGAGCTCTCACCAAAAATACTTCAAGACAAATTATGCCAGACTTATGCTTTTCTTTAATCGCATAAATTCTTGCATTTGAAATTGCATCAAGCGAAAAACCAAGTTCATTATTTCCAAGATAAAAATTCACTGATGAATCAAAAGTCATTGCAACTAAATTATTTTGTAACACATCTGCAAGTTTTACTTCTTGTTCTTCATCAAGATATAAACTCCATGATTGTTTTTCTCCAAACCTAAGTTCTATTTCCTTAGGCACTTGGATTTTCTTCAGTTTCATCAATATTCCTATAATTGATATTATTGGTTGGTAAATCAGGCTGTTTCAAATTAGTTAGATTAATAATCTTTTATACGCAATGTAAGGAACAATTAAACATGACAGCCATTTTTAAGAGGGAATTTTGATACTTTCCCCTCAAGGTATATAACATTAAATACATTCATTTCAGGAAGGCTTTTTAACTCACTATCAGTAGCTCCCCCCATGCATTCATCAGCTACCCAAACGTCCCCACCAACAATTCTTTTATTAGCTTCTCGATCTAATTTAGACAGCGGTTCAGTGCCAATGATAGGCCACGTACCATTTTTAATTAGCTTGGTTGCTGTGTATATCAACTCAAAAGAATCACTTTTCAGTATAATTGGGTGTTTTTGATTTTTATCTAGTTTCTCAGAAAACACTTTCAAAAGAGCTATATTTTTAAAATATTTAGATACATACAGGACTTTGCATACCCCATAAGTACTTTCAAAAGGAATCGATACTATTGCACCTTCAACCACTTTCACTCGCATCTAAAATGAATCCCCATAATTTGATGATGGCAACTAATGAGCCCGTAGATTAACTCGTCTTTTTATTTATTTTTATTGATAAACAAACCATAGCTGAGTTCCTATTTTGGTTCAATCGATTACAGTATTTTCACGCAGAAGATAAAAATAATCTGATGTTGTTTTAATTGGTGTTTTATAGAAGTTACTGATGTTTTTTTGTGGCTTATTTGAGGTTAAAAGAACAAAATTTATAGTGGGTGAAGTCAATTTATTCATCCCTTTATTCACTGTAATATTCCGCTTTTTATTTAAAAGAAAGCCGGTTCGATACAGCCGAGCCGTTTGCCATTCTTTAATAAACAGCTATCGTCGTCCGACTGGGCTGTCTATTTTTACTTTCATTATGCCTACATGGCTCAGCTTTTTTTCGTGATTCATTATATAACAATGAACACTTCATACTGTTTTTGTTGACCTTTTTCGTAATAATTAGGATGGGTGTCATCCTAATTAATTTTTTACCTAAACCTAAAATAATTTTAATTCCCACTGAAACCTACACTTTGAATGGTAACCGGTATAATATTCAATTTATTCAAACTCATAGGTGACGTTCTTGCCATAATTTTCCCACTTCACCACAAGAATACGATCATCACCATGGTGCTCAATACGATCATGATTAAAATACCCTTCATGTTTCTCAACATAATCTCGGCCAATAGCATCCGTTTCTCTATAAAACATGCGGAAAAAAGCATAATATTTTTGTGTATCTTTTACACTTAACGTTTCTTTATTATAACTCTCTACCACTTCACGTAGAGCAACTTTATCGTCTGGTGCGTTTGCGATAACAAAATATTCAGTATTAATGCTAAGGGTATCGCCGGCATAGGACACTGTTGAGTCGGTGTAAGATAGTTGCTTTAAAGGAAATATCTCCACTGATTGAGAAGATGGACCGTTCTCGCATGAACTCAAAAAACTAAGAGATAAAATTGTTAACACTGTTGTAAGAAGTTTCATTCTTATTATACCTTGCTGCCAAACATAAAACCCCCTCAAAGAGCATTCATGCTTATTTAATCGAACCACTAAATTCATTTTCAATAGTGATAGCTGTCATAAATGGTCACTTGTTAGGTTGTAAGTTCATAGAACTCATCGGAATATTCCAACAGGTCAATGTACTTATTTTTTAATTCAAACAACCTTTTTGCATGATCTACCCATGGCTTTAAGTTGAACTCAGACTCAATTGCCTTTAATAATTTAATTTCTTCTCTAGTTGCTTCTTCTGAGTATGCATGGGACTCCATAATTGGAATCTGTAACTCAGGTTGATATTCAATCTGTTCAAGTTCAAAGTAGCCATTTCTACAACCTAAACTCAAAAAGTCTAATATATTTTCACCAACAATTATATTGGATGTATCCGCACTAGGTAATGTCATTACAATCGGAGATTCATCTAAAGACAGACCTTCCTTACAAAGAAAACCGAAATGTACGCCATCCCCAGATGTAGTTGCAAAGCTCAATGTATTAGTTGGTGTACACCAATACCCCCAACATTCAGGATTTTTAAAGAGGTTCAAACCAATAGAGTCAAAATACAAATTCTCAGAATCTAAGAATTCAGCTCTTTTAGTACCAGTTAACAACCATAATTTTTCAAGAATACGAATACCACACCTCTTCAACCTAACGAGCCTGTAGATTAACTCATTTTTTATTTGTTTTTATTGATAAACAAACCATAGCTGAGTTCCTATTTTCGTTCAATCGATTACTGTGTTTTTACGCAGGATATAAAAAAGTGTTTGATATTGTTTTAATTGACGTTTTGAAAGGGATTAAGGGTACTTGAGTGGCTTTTATTTAGGGTAAAAGCGCTTACCCTTCTTAATGCATCGTGTTTTGCAGCTTTTCTATATTATGAATGAGACAATACAGTTGCCATTGCGCATTCACTTTCGTTTGACCCCGTAAGGTCAATTTATTCATGCCTTTATTCACTGTAATGTTCCGCTTTTTATTTAAAGGAAAGCGAGTCGTTTGCCATTCTTTAATAAATAGCAATCGTCGTCCGATTGGGCTGTCTATTTTTACTTTCATTATGTCTACATAGCTCAGCTTTTTGAGTGATTAATTATTTATAACAATGAACACTTCATACTGTTTTAGTTGGCTTTTTTCGCAAAAATTAGGATGGGTGTCATGCTAATTTCTTACCACGCGTCAAATCCCGATAAATCGAGTTTATTTTCGACAATATAACAAAGGGCATACTCAAAAGTGCCAGGCAGAATTTGCTCAGCGAAATTGATAGGAATGAATTTATTTTGACAGGATAAGTCAGGCTTGACTTCTCACCCAAAGAAAGTGCCATAACAGTTTACCGTGGGTGAATAATATCTATTAGATCACAGCGAACAGATGGATTCAAGGTTAAAAAGCAACCAACCAAGAATAGTTGGAT
>NZ_WTLC01000045.1:0-37560 GCF_011378875.1 Pseudoalteromonas sp. Z9A5 | reverse complement strand
ATAAGTAAGTGGCGTCCCCAAGGGGATTCGAACCCCTGTTACCGCCGTGAAAGGGCGGTGTCCTAGGCCTCTAGACGATGGGGACACATAAATGTATCACTAGGACAGTTGATTAGTTTAACTCACATCCTGAGTTTTAAGGTAATTGCGTTTAGTACAAATAAAGACTCGAGCTTTAGTTGTAACGCTATTTTCTCGGTAAAACCGCCTTTAACTAACTAAAGCTAAGTGGCGTCCCCAAGGGGATTCGAACCCCTGTTACCGCCGTGAAAGGGCGGTGTCCTAGGCCTCTAGACGATGGGGACACAGAAAACTGCTACCCTAGGACAAACACTAATTTTTGGTGGAGCCATGCGGGATCGAACCGCAGACCTCTTCACTGCCAGCGAAGCGCTCTCCCAGCTGAGCTATGGCCCCAACTTAGTCAACACTCCCCGTGACAAACACGTCGTGTATTGCTTAGTGCGGGGCGCATTCTATGCATCACCCAAAACAAAGTCAACAGTTTTTTACTTAGCTTTATTTAAATGGTTTAATTTTCAACAAACTGGCTATCAAGCGTGCTAATAAATGCAATTTAACCAAAATAACACCTCAATTGCTTAGATTACAGCACCACATATTAAGATAGTTAACTAAAAACGCCCTACTCTGCTGTATTAACATAGCAATAATACCAAGAAGGCAATGGTATACATTTATATGCAAATTAAACATGTGCCATCATAATAGTTTAAAATTCTATTAATCGACAAAATCTCTTAAAAAAGCTTTTATTAGTAACCAGCGTTCAAATACCTTACAAACACTTCTATTTACGAGCTGTTAATGTTTTAGAGCTGGCTTTTCAAACTGCGGTGATTTACCTCATTAACTAAAATCTGTTTAAATCATAGTAGATTAAGTCACTTTTACTTTTGAGTAGTAAAAGTCCAAATTTGCCTATTTTGATCTGAAAATAAAAATACACAAATAGAACACGGCTTAATTATTAAATAACGTCAATTTCAATAAGCATTAAAATAGTTCCAATAAAATAGTTACAGGAACGTAAAATAAACTTAAGTTTTAATCGTAATAAAGCTAGGAGTACTTTTAAATGCTTATTAGATGCTTATTTGAACTACCACTTTAAATTTGATGATAAAATAGACTTCAACCTTATGCTATTGTTTATAAAATCCTCAGTCAGTACATTTTTATCATTCAAGTGTTGACACATTTACAACTCTATCTATAATAGCGCCCCACAACAACGCAGCAATGTGATGTTGTTTAGATGTGGGTGATTAGCTCAGTTGGGAGAGCATCGCCCTTACAAGGCGAGGGTCACTGGTTCAAGTCCAGTATCACCCACCACTTTTCAATTAAAGTGTTCACATCTAAGAATACTGTATACGGGTCGTTAGATCAGTTACAAAAAGAGAGCATCACCGCTACCTACAGTAACGGCGAAGTTCACTGGTTAAAGTCCAGTACTGTTTATTTTAATAGTAGCGTTTTAGTTTATATGTGGGTGATTAGCTCAGTTGGGAGAGCATCGCCCTTACAAGGCGAGGGTCACTGGTTCAAGTCCAGTATCACCCACCACATATAAAACCTATTACTATATTAATAGTCATGTTTTAAAATTGTAATATGGGTCGTTAGCTCAGTTACAAGAAAAGAGAGCATCACCGTTTTTAATAAAAGATGGCGAGGTTCACTGGTTAAAGTCCAGTACTATCTATATAGGTAGTAGCATGTAATATGGGTCGTTAGCTCAGTTGGGAGAGCATCGCCCTTACAAGGCGAGGGTCACTGGTTCAAGTCCAGTACGACCCACCATTCCTAGAATGGTGTATATTGCAAGAAAATCTAAATGGGTGATTAGCTCAGTTAGAAAAAAGAGAGCATCACCGCTACTTACAAGTAACGGCGAGGGTCACTGGTTAAAGTCCAGTACTATTTATTTTAATAGTAGCGTTTAATTTATATGTGGGTGATTAGCTCAGTTGGGAGAGCATCGCCCTTACAAGGCGAGGGTCACTGGTTCAAGTCCAGTATCACCCACCACATATAAAACCTATTATTATATTAATAGTTGCGTTTTAAAATTTAATATGGGTCGTTAGCTCAGTTGGGAGAGCATCGCCCTTACAAGGCGAGGGTCACTGGTTCAAGTCCAGTACGACCCACCACTATTTATAGTGGTGTATATTAAAATGTAATTTGGGTGATTAGCTCAGTTGGGAGAGCATCGCCCTTACAAGGCGAGGGTCACTGGTTCAAGTCCAGTATCACCCACCAAATTACAGATTAAATGTTTAGTACATCTCAAACATTTAATAATACCTATTATATGTGGGTGATTAGCTCAGTTGGGAGAGCATCGCCCTTACAAGGCGAGGGTCACTGGTTCAAGTCCAGTATCACCCACCACATATAAATTAGTTCACCTATAAGTAAAATAGCATCGCCACTCTTTACAAGTAATGGCGAGAGTCAACGGCTCCAGTCCAGTATCACCCACCACATATAAATTAGCTCACCTATAAATAAAATAGCATCGCCACTCTTTACAAATAATGGAGAGAGTCACTAATTCAAGTCCAGTATCACCCACCACATATAAATTAGCTCACCTATAAGTAAAGTAGCATCGCCACCCTTTGCAAATAAAGGCAAGAGTTAAAGTCGCCAAATCCAGTACCAGCCACTACATATAAAACTATAAAACACCCTTCTTATAAATAATCTTAAATTAACATTAATCTCAGTATACAAACTATTAAATATCTTCTCTTAAAATAATTATGTTTATAATTTATGAGTAGCTACTTGCATATCAAAACCCCAACCGCTCGATATATAAATATTTTTACTTCGCCTGTAATAATCTTTAACTAAAATTAAATATCCACAGTTATGTGCTACCAGCCTTGCTTGTATTGCATTTAAAACTGATGTTAAAAACCGGACTTTTTTAACCATATAAACGTATTAGGCAAAATTAAGTACCTAATAAATACAGCTATCATTTAAATTCCCTTGTAAGCAGTTAAACTGTTGATTATAGTCTGTGTTAAATATAATAACGCTTAAGCCAATGCCAACTAAGATCTATTCAAAAGCCAAAATACTTATAGTAGAGGAGCAACCGCTTGCTCAAAGCTATATGAAACAATCGCTAGAAAGACTAGGCTTTCGGCAGTTGCGCTTTGCCGATCATGCAAGTTCAGCAAAAGAGCACTGCTTAAGTGAAGAATTTGATTTAATTGTTTGCTCATTTAATCTAAACAAGCAACAAGACGGCTATCAACTTTATGAAGAGCTCCGTGTTAAGCATTTAATTAAGCACTCTACTGGCTTTATTTTTATATCTGCTGAAACAAGCGGCTCTCTTGTGCACAGCGTACTTGAATTACAGCCTGACGATTTTTTAGTAAAACCATTTACAGTACAAGAACTTAAAACTCGTATTGAGCGAATTTTAAAAAGAAAGCACGACCTACAAACAGTGTACGCACTTATTGATGACGGTAATGATTCAAAAGCAATTAAGTATATAGACACGGCGCTTGATAAAAAAAACAATAACTACAGCCCAATTTTATTACGCTTAAAGGGCGACGCCCTACTTCGTTTAAATAGAAATCAAGATGCTAAAGGTTTTTTTAAATCGGTTCTCGATATTCAAAAATTTGCTTGGGCAAAGGTAGGGTTAGTTGAAGCTTTAATTGCAAATAATGAACATATTTTAGCGCAGCGTATGCTTAAAACAATGCTAGAGCGCCAAGAGACACGTTTAGTAGCACTTGATTTATTAGGGCAGCTAGAAATAAAGCTAAATCAGTTTGAACTAGCTCAAGAGTTTTTAAGTGAAGCTGTTAATATTGCTCCGCGTAATATTTCTCGTCAAAAATCACTAAGTAATGTGTCGCTTATTAATCACGATTACGAAAAAAGCTATCTAACACAAAAAGATATAGCTAATTATGCAAAACATTCAATACATGACCACCCCGACGTGTATTTAAATGCAGCCCGTGCTGGTATCGATTTTGCGTTAACAACAGATCAAACAGACCAAATACAACGAATTTCTAGACAAACTAATCAATACATTAATGATTTAAAAAAACAGTTTCCTAACAATGCTAATCAAGCGCAAATTGATGTACTTAATGCACGATTACATTATTTAAAAGATGAACATAAAAAAGCAAAAAAACTAATTGAACAACTCGACGATGACGACACGCATATTCGCTCTGTTGATGGCGCACTCGATAAAGCTAAAGCGTTCCACGAGTTAGGCTTTCATCAAAAAGCACAGAATTTATTTACTCAAATAATTAGTCATTGTGAGAGGCACCCTGTCGTTAGCGACACCACCTATTTACGTTATATTCAGCAGCAACAAAGTGAACGTCGCGATATTAAAATGGGTCCGAAAGAACTTAATAATCATGCTGTAAATCAATTTAATAAAGGGCAACTCAGCACTGCATTAGAAGCCTTTACACAAGCTTTTAGAGTCATGCCTCGCAATGCAAGCATCGCGCTTAATTTACTACAGTGTTTATTTGATTCGACTAAACAGCAAGGTAACTCATTTAATACAGAACTTGCTAAAAGATGCTACGCCCTGCTTAATAAAGCTCAGTTACAAAGCGAACAGACGCAGCGTTTAGATAAAATTTTACATACAGCAAAAGAAATGGGACTAGACCTTAGTACAACCTCTAACCCCAAGTAACAAACGTTGTATTAAAGCTTTTTCATCGACAGTGCATTTACACAATATCGTAAGCCTGTAGGTAATGGTCCATCAGGGAAAATATGCCCTAAATGTGCATCACAAACATTACATACAACTTCAACACGTTCCATGCCATGGCTCATATCGCTAATGTAACCGATAGCTTCTATCGTTGCTGGCTGTGTGAATGAAGGCCATCCCGTACCACTATCAAACTTCTCATCTGCATCAAACAACAAGTTATCACAACAAATACATGCGTATTTACCCGGTTCTAATAATGTGCAGCTACCAGAGCTGTGAGGGCGTTCAGTGCCCTTTTTACGTGTTACGTAGTATTCGTCTTCAGAAAGTACTTCTCGCCACTGCTGGTCGGTTTTAACAACCTTTTGAGCTGGCGTAGGATTGCCATTATTGGCAAAATTAATAACATCATTCCATTTCAACATAACAGCCTCATTGAATAGTTGGTTAGTTATAACCAAATGTGACAAGAGTAAAATAAAGCTTGGCTTAATAAACCAACGCTATATTAATACCCAACTAATCATTACATTATCGAATAGGCATAAATTGGCTTAATCAAATGTAATGGTTTGTTTTTCAGAATCGGTAAGGATACGTTTTAAAAATGTGTCTAGTTCAACTTTTTTAGCCGGTAAACTAGCACTAAATTGACGCTCGTTATTACTGTGTATTATTAGTTCGTCGTCTTTAACCGTTATACGCTCAATACTTTCAATGATGAGCCAATCTGGACCGTGTTTTTTATCAAAAAAGCCCATCAAACTAAATAATAATAAATGTTGTGCATCACGCTGAATAAAATCGGTTAACGGATTTCTAGATTTAAATAACGGTGTAAGCCTATAAACACTTGAGCAAAAAACAAATAACCACAAACCAAATAATGCTTTAAACCACATATATTCTAAAAACTTAGTACTTATCATCAAAATAATAAGTACTAATCCAATTAACGAAATCGCTATCGCTATTTTTTTATTTACAGCGTCCACCGCTAATCCTTTTTAAGTAGCTTTTTTTCTTCTGATGCTTTTTCTGTTGGCTCAGGCCAATCATTAAAAAACACTGTTAAATAACGGCTTTTGGCTAAATACCATAATACCCACAACACAATAACCATTTGTATAGCTAACGATAATGAAAATAGGTAGTGGCTATGTGCAGCTTGAATACTTAACCATATTAAATCAATAACGGCACATAAAATAAGAGGCCAGCGCATATATCGCCATATTTTTGCTAACCTATCGCTCGCACTGTGTGAATCTCGTGGTCTGCGTAAACAAAATAAAATAGTCGGTATTATTGCAATACTTCCAATCGCTATTGCGATAAAAAAGTCATTTTTATTTTTAAAAAATAACGACATTAAATCCAGTTCAGGTCGGCGACTTAACGCCGCAATAACCCAAATAAAATAAGAGCGCAATAGTACCAATACACTTAAATGAAATGCGATGGGTGTACGATAACTTCCATACTTATCCCAATATTCTGGTCCGTATCGGCTCATTGTTATTTACCTAACCATTATGCTTTATAAGCAGTTCTATTAATTCGTCTTCAGTTAGTATGTCTATACCTAGATCCTGCGCTTTAGTTAGTTTTGAACCTGCTTTTTCGCCTGCCACTAATGCATCAGTTTTAGCAGATACACTACCTGACACCTTAGCTCCTAATTGTTGCAAACGTGCTTTTGCATCATTACGATTTAGTGTATTTAGCGTACCAGTAAGCACATAAGTAAGCCCAGCAAGTGGTTGTTCTTCCTCTGAAGGCGCACTCAGTTGTGGCCAATTTACACCTTGATCTACAAGTGCATTTACAACAGCTAGATTATGCTCTTCATCAAAAAAGCCACGAACATGAGCAGCTACTATTTCGCCTACATCACTTACTTGCGTTAAACTATCAATGCTGGCATTTATTACATTTTCAAGTGTTAGAAAGTGATTAGCTAAATTTTGTGCTGTTGCTTCCCCGGCTTCACGAATACCTAATGAGTATAAAAACTTCGCAAGCGTAGTTCCTTTAGCTTCTTCAAGTGCTGTTACCAAGTTTTTAGCTGACTTAGGTCCCATACGCTCAAGAGACTCAAAATGCCCTTGTTTTAAAATAAACAAATCAGCCGGTGTTTTTATAAGTTCTCTATCAACAAGTTGATCAACAATTTTATCGCCAAGACCATCTATATCGAGGGCTTTGCGCGATGCAAAGTGTTTAATTGCTTGCTTACGTTGTGCAGGGCAAACTAAACCACCAGTGCAACGAGCGACGGCTTCACCTTCAACTTTTTCAACATGTGAATCACAGATTGGGCACGTCACCGGAAATTCAATATCTCGGGCATCATCAGGTCGGCGTTCAAGTACAACTTGGGTTATTTGCGGAATTACATCACCTGCACGGCGAATAATAACCGTATCCCCCACTTTTACACCTAAACGCGCAATTTCATCGCCATTATGAAGCGTTGCATTTGATACCGTTACGCCGCCGACAAAAACAGGCTCTAAACGCGCAACGGGAGTAATAGCGCCAGTTCTGCCCACTTGAAATTCTACATCTAATAATTGTGTTATTTCTTCTTGTGCCGGAAATTTATACGCAATAGCCCAACGAGGTGCGCGAGCTACAAAGCCTAAGCGCTCTTGTAAGGCTTTTTCATTTATTTTAATTACTACGCCATCAATTTCATATTTAAGCTCGCTACGGCGCGTTAAAATATCGCTGTAGTACTCAAGCGCGGCTTTTGGACCTTCAACTAATTTTGTTTCTGGGCACAGAGGTAGACCCCAATCAGTCAACTTTTCTAATTGCTGATAATGATCCTGGGGAATATTGCCATCGGCAACAAGCCCAGTGCTATATGCGTAAAACATGAGTGGGCGCTTAGCGGTAATTTTAGAGTCGAGTTGTCGTAAGCTACCGGCTGCTGCATTACGTGGGTTAACAAATACTTTTTCACCGCGTTTTTCTGCTTCAGTATTCAATTTGTCAAAGCCGGCGCTGTTCATAAATACTTCGCCGCGCACTTCAAGCTCTTTTGGGTAATCGCCACGTAACTTAAGCGGTACATTACGAATTGTTTTTACATTTTGAGTAATGTTTTCACCGGTAAAACCATCACCTCGAGTCGCTGCTTGTACAAGCACACCATCACGATAAATAATTGATACAGCTAAACCATCAAGTTTTGGCTCACAACAAAAAGTAAGCTCATCAGTACTCATTAAACGTTCTTTTATACGGCGATTAAACGCAGTGAATTCTTCTTCACTAAACGCGTTATCAAGCGATAACATAGGCACTTGATGCGCAACTTGCTCAAATTTACTTAACGCAGCTCCACCTACTTTTTGAGTAGGTGAATCAGCCGTTAAAAATTCTGGATGTTCGTTTTCCAGAGCACTTAGTTCACGTAATAATCTATCGTATTCGGAATCGGGAATACTGGGAGTATCGAGTACATAATAATTGTAATTGTGTTGCTCTAATATGGTACGAAAATGATTAATTTGCTCACTAATGCTGCTAGACATTTAAACCTCAAAAAAACATAAAAAAAGCCACTTTGACGAGTCAACGCCCAGTGGCTTACAAAATATAACTTGTGCGCTAATTACGCAGAAAATGCACGAACCTGTTCAACATAAAGACGAATACGGTCTACTGTCATTTCTTGGCGTTCAGCATCTAAAATTTGTGCACCAAATTCATCGCTAAGCTTTTTAGCTGCGCTGTGCAACATGTTAAATGCAGCTAAGCCATCACCTTCACACGGTAATGTCATAAATAAGCTAACCCCAGCGGTACTAAATTGTTCCATATTATCAATATCAAACGTGCCTGGGTTGTACATATTTACCAGTCTAAATAAAACAGGACCTTGCCCAGCTGGGTCAATATGTCGATTAAAAAAGCCTTCTTCAGAGTACTTAAAGCCTAATGTATTTACTGCAGGTAATAATTTACTACCTTGCATACTAAGTCCATCAGGCATTTGAATATGTACTATCACAAAGTCAGACATAGCCGCAGGCTTCTCACCATCACTTTGCTCAACAACTTCTGCTGGCTCATCAACAATCGTTAGGTCGTCTTCAATTGGCGTTTCTGGCACATCTATTTCTATTTGTGGCTCATTGGTATCGAAGTTTAACTCACCAAATTGTGGCTCATCACGCTGGTTTATCTCAGGCTCTTTCACCTCAGTTTTAACACGAGGAGAGTGTGATTTGATCGGCGCACTTTCTTGCGACGGTTCAACCCGTTCATCATTTGATACTTCTGGGCGGTCTTTTTTTCTAACTGACCATAGACCATGTATAAGTAAGCCACCAATGACTACTACACTGATAATGATTAAAACCCACCTTAATTGTTCGGCCATCCCCTCACCTTTTATTATTTGTTATGCCTAGACCCATGTATTACTTAAAATAATACACTTTCTATAAAAATTATACATGTGCAAGTTGCACTGCTTGTTCAATATCTACAGCAACCATACGTGATACACCTGGTTCTGCCATAGTTACGCCTGTTAACCTGCCAGCCATTTCCATCGCAATTTTATTATGACTAATATAAATAAACTGCACTGATTGTGACATTTCTTCAACCAAACGGCAAAAACGCACTACGTTGGCATCATCTAATGGCGCATCTACTTCGTCCAGCATACAGAAAGGAGCTGGATTGAGCCTGAATATAGAAAACACTAATGATAATGCGGTCAGCGCTTTTTCTCCACCACTTAACAGATGTATTGTTGAATTCTTTTTGCCTGGTGGCCGTGCCATTATACTAACACCACTTTCGAGTAAATCGTCACTGGTTAATTCTAAATACGCACTACCACCACCAAAAACTTTAGGAAATAGCTCTGCAAAGTCTTCATTTACCTGATCGAAGGTAGCTTTAAAGCGTGTTTTAGTCTCTATATCAATTTTACGAATTGCACCTTCAAGCGTACTTAACGCTTTTGTTAAGTCATCTAATTGATTATCAAGATAATCACTGCGTGCTTTAGCTAAATCAAATTCTTCAATTGCCGCTAAGTTTACCGCGCCTAATTTTTCTAGCTGATTAGTAAATCCGGTTAACTGATTTTGCGCTGCACTTAAACTTAGTGAGTCTGGTAATTCATCAAGTATCGCTTTTAAGCTTTGCTTTAGCTCTTCTAATGGCTCAAGCGCAGCCTGTGCTTTTATAAGTAAGCTTTGTTCTTCAATTGTTAACTTTTGATGCTGCTCTTGCAAGCCCACCAGCTCACCTTGTGAATTTTTAAGGCTTATTTGCTTGGTGTTTAAGCTTTCTTTAGCTTGAATTAATTCTTTTTGAAGTAATACCAAGGCTTGCTCACCTTTTTGATGCTGCGCTAAAAACTGCGTTATTTTATCGCTAAGCTCTTGCTCTGGTATAAGCAGCTCTTCTATTTCATTGAGTAATTCTTGTGCACCTTCAAATGCACTAATATGCTCTTGCTCTGCATGGGTCAATTTAGTTTTGCTTAACTGCCATTCACTGCGTGCTTTTTGTTCAGTAAGCGTTGCTCTATGCGCTTGTGTTTTATATTGCTCAAGCATGCTTAATGCTTCGCTATAACTTTTATCACTTTGTGAGCGCAGGCTATTTGCAGCGTCTAGCTCATCCGCTAAGCTAAGTTGCTGATCATTAAAAACGTCAAATTGCTCTGTTTGCTCATCAAGCACGGTATTTAATTGCAAAAGCGCAGTGGTTAATTGCTGTTTTTGTTGCTGTAGTTTTTCTAATTGCAGCTTAAATTGCGCTACTTGCTGCTTAAGCATGTCGCTTCGTGTACTGGCTACCGCTATATTTTGCGCTAACTGATGTATCGCTTCTTTTAGCTCACTTTGCTCGTTAGTTAACTTCGCTTGCTGAGCTGTATTCCCATCAAGCGTTAATGTTACTTGTTGTAGCTCATCCTCGGCATCAATTAACTGCTGAGCTTTATCCTGCAATTGCTTATGTTTTAAAAGTAATGAGTTTTCTGCGTTACGATCAGCACTTACATGCCAGTTACGACCATGCATTGCACCGTTTTTATCCATAACAGCTATATAAAAATCATCATTTAACAGCGTTAAATCACCGCTCTCGCTATAAGCAATACGCGTTAAATGATCTGGATAAATACCGCTTGTTATGAACGCCGCTAAGCTATTTTCAGCAATGTGCTTACCACTAATTGGCCACACACTATTATCAGCTTGCTGCTCACTTACATTTAAGTGCTCTAACGATTTAAGTGCCTGCTCTATTAAATGCTCAAAACCCTCTTTAACACTTAACTGACTAAACAACCCATTAGCATTAGAGGTTTCTTCATCAAGTCCTAATGTACTTTTAAGCCCCGTTATACTGGCTTTTAACTCATTTACTTTTTGAGTAAGTATCGAGTGCTTCTTTTGTGCGTTATTAACAAGCGCGTTTTGTATTTCAAGCTCAGCGCTACAATGTGTATGCCCAGTTTGTTTAATGGCAAGCTCTTGAGTTAATACTTGTGTTTGCTGTGTTTGCTCTATTAATTGCTGTTCTACATCGCTACTTTGTAGCTCAGTAAGCTGCGCATTTAACTGATTACGTTGCTCGTTAACGTGGCTTATTTGCTGTTGAGTTTGTTTAAGCTGACTGCTATGCAGTTGTGCATTATTATTGAGTTGTTGTTGTTGCTCACTCAAAGTTTGCCAATGGGTATAGCGGTGCTGCTTAAGTGCTAATAATTCCTCAAGCTCATGCGTTAACTTCCTAACTTGCTCTTCGCACATTAACGCGTTTTCACTTGCCTCTTGAAGGGTTTCATTTAATTGTTCACACACAATTTGCTGCTGCGTTTTAATCTCAGTACTCTGAGTTTGACGTAGCTGTAATTTAATTAAATTTAGCTTAAGCGTTTGGATTTGTTGCTTTACATTTATTTGCTGTTGCTCAGCGCGGGTAAGCTCGGTGTGTATTACATGTTGCTGGTGCTGTGCGTCGCTTAGTTTATCTTGCTGAGCTTGTACTTGCCCTTCTAAGCTTGCAAGTACATCGTCGTGCCCTGAGTTAGCGGTTTTAAAAAACGAAATTTGATCGTTCAGTTTTTTAATTAGAGTGCTTTTTTCAAGTTGCTGCTGGTGTAACTTTTGCCATTTTAAAACCGCAATTTGCCCTTTTAATGTGCGTTCTTGCGCTTTTAACTCACGGTATTTTTTTGCATCAACCGACTGCACAGCCAATTTATCTAACTGGCTTTGCAGCTCTTTACGCACATCTAACAAACGCTCAAGGTTTTCGCGGGTGCTTTTAATGCGTGTTTGTGTTTCGCGGCGGCGCTCTTTGTATTTAGAAACACCAGCAGCTTCTTCTAAAAATACGCGTAATTCTTGTGGTTTACTTTCTATTAAGCGCGAGATCATCCCTTGCTCAATAATCGCGTAACTACGCGGACCAAGACCGGTGCCTAAAAATATATCGGTAATATCGCGCTTACGGCATTTACTGCCATTTAAAAAGTACAGCGACAGCCCGTCGCGCGTTACTAAGCGCTTAATCGCAATTTGGTTTCGATCAGCAAATGTATTTGAAGGACTACCTTTATCGTTATCAAAAACAAGCTCTACAGAAGCTTGCGATATGGCTTTACGATTAGTTGAACCATTAAAAATAACGTCGGTCATGGCATCGCCACGCAGGTTTTTAGCAGAGCTTTCACCTAGCACCCATCGTACTGCATCAATAACGTTAGATTTGCCACAGCCATTGGGGCCTACAACACACGTCATTTGATCAGGAAATGGAATTTTAGTGGGCTCTACAAACGATTTAAAGCCCGCTAATTTAATAGTGCTTAAGCGCATCTTATTGTTATTACCAATTTATTATTGTTATTTGTCATAAACAATTTAACCCATAATTTACTAATAGATTAAGCTTGTCGTTTAAAGTTATCTAAAATGATACCGGTCGCCATTGCAACATTAAGTGACTCTGCACCACCAAAAGCGGGAATGGTTATTTTATTGGTCACTAAATTTGCACATGTCTCGCGTATACCATGCGACTCACTGCCCATTAGCAAAACGCCTGAGCCCGTAAATTGGGTTTTATGTACACTTTGTCCATCTAAAAAAGCACCGTAAACTGGTAAATTTAAAGACTGTAAGTAATCAGGTAAATCTACTTGGCTTACCGATACCCTTACAAATGAGCCCATTGTGGCGCTAATTGTTTTAGGGTTGTAAGCGTCTGCGCTGTCGGTGCTAGTTACTATATGTTTAATACCGTACCAATCAGCTACTCTAATTATTGTGCCTAAATTACCAGGATCAGATACGCCATCAAGCGCGAGAATTAAGCCATTTGCTTGTGGTAAAGCCGCCTTTGGCATATCAACAATAGCAATGGCTGCATTATTGCTAACTAATGTGCTTGCTTTAGTGAGGGTCTCTTCATCCGCTTCAATAAAATTAGCGTGCTGATACTCACCTTGGTACGCATTTATAAATTCATCAGTAGCAAAAATATTAACCGCATTTAATGGGCTGTTTAGTAACTCAAGTACATTTTTTTCACCCTGTACAAGGTATTGATTATATTGCTTTCGGTACTTTTTTTGGCCAAGTTGGCGAATAAGTTTGAGTTGGTTTTTTGAAATCATAACAGCCCCATAAAATTGTCCATCAAGTATAACAGATTTCGGTATAACATCTGAACTCGAAAAGCAGCGAATAGGGTTAATTTATCTTGCTGGCACTTCTTTCAAAGGTCAGATTAATACGAATAAACATCCCTTTTATTGCCTCTAATTGGTTTGAATCACCAACAGATGCGGCTAATTCGTTATAAAGATTATCAGACGCTTGCTTAAAGTTTTCATCAAACTTACCTTTGGTAGCCAGCATAAATGCATCAGCCAACGTGCGTTGCCACTCATTTAGGTATTTTAGCTTTTTGTCACCAGCAAGGTTTTCGCAAATTGATTTTAATCGCACTGAGGCATGCCCTAAGTTTAGACCGGTTAGAGCCAAATCGGTAATAGCGCGTGAGTGTGAACCCTGATCGTAATTAGTTAAACGTATTAACCTATCTGCCATACGGCGGTTGTACCAAATACTCGGAGTTTGATGGGTATTTATTTCGAGTAAATCTTTATAAGTAGCCTTAAAAACACGATGAACAAGTAACTGAACACTTGGTCCTGTAAATAACTGAAAAATCCAAAATAAAATACTCACGCCAGCAAAAATAGCGATTGCAGAGCTGAGTGTATAATCAATTGAAAACGCTAGGCTCATATCCGTGCTTGGTCTAACCAAAATAGTAAATGGAATACAAAACCCTAAGCCGTATGGCAGCGTTTGTTGATCAGCGAGCAGCAGCAAACCCAAAAAATACGGACCAGCTAATACAAGCAATAATATTTCTAATTGCCCACCACTTTGCGACAGTAAATTTAACGCATAAAAAATAGTCACAAAAGTAGCAACAATTATACCTGCCAATAAACGTTTAATTACAACCTGTAAAATAGCCAAGGGTATTCTCGCCAGCATTATCGAAAATATTACGGGTAAAATCATAATTAATAATGCAGCTGAAGAACCTGTATTAATCCAAATAAATGCGCCGATAGAAAACACCAAAGCAGTTCTAAATCCAACTATAATGCCAGCTAATGGGTCACGATATGTAAGCATACTGGGTGCATTTAATAATGTTTTATCGCGTTGTTCTAAAGCTCTGTATGCGCGTAGTAAAATTGTTAAGTCGGCTGCTACTTCTAAGCTCACATTGAGCATGTGAGATTCAAATGGCGAATCACACACCGTATTTGCTCTATAGTCGGTTAGCTCTTTACGCAGTGTTTTAACTTGTTCGGCGCAGTAATCAAAATCGTCAGATTCTTTAATTTGCGCGAATACGTGTTTAAGTTTACTTATTAATTTGTCTAGTGTAGGAGTAATAAGGTCTGCGTGGTTTCGTTGTAGACGACCAACTATTTGAATTGAAGCCAGTAAAGAAAGTACTTTTTGCGACAATTGATTTGCAGCACGCGAGCGCCCTGGACCTTTTGGTCCTTCGTATCTTACTGCGCTAGAGTCTTCGTTTATAGATCCTAACGTTGCCATAATGCCATCTATTTGTTGATGACGATTTTCGTGCGAGCCTTTAGAATCAAGCTCAGTTACTAAATAATCTAACGTTTGATTTATAACCGACCGCGCTTGAACTTGCAGTAAGTGTTTAACTTTTACAGGCCAAAATAAATGGCTCACAAGGCCTGCACATATTGAGCCTATTACTATTTCACTCACGCGCGCTTGTGCAATATCAAATATGCTTTGACTGCTTACCATTGCCGGAGTAACCATGACTAAAAGTACAATAATAGCGGCTGTTACACCTGCCATAGCAAACGCATAAACAAAGTTTGCTTGGCGTACCATTGCCGATAACGCAGAGTTTACCCCCAACCATAATGCAAGTGCACCTAGCGCTAAATAAGGGTAAAGAATTAGCTGAGTTAAAAGCAATATGCCAAATAAACCACCCACTATGGTGCCTATTATTTGGCAAATTGCTTTTTCAATAACCAATCCGCTTTGCGGGCGTAATTGCAAAAATATAGCCGAGACTAACGCCCAATAAGGTCTTTCAAGATTAAGCCACATAGCGATAGTAAGCGCCATTACCATGGCTATAACGCCCTTAATCGCAAAAATGATTGCCTGCTTTTTAGGAAAAAACAAATTTTGTAATACAACGCCCACAGTCTTCCCCTTAACGTGTAGCGAGATGTATCGTGGCGGTCATTCCTGCACTAAGCTGAATATTTTCGGGTAGTGTGTCTAATTTAATATCAACAGGAATACGTTGCGATAAGCGCACCCAATTAAATGTTTGTTGCACTTGCGGTAAAAGTTGTCCGTTACTTTGTGTATTCGTATTTGCAATTGCTTTACCTACACTCACTACATGCCCTGTTAATTGCTTACCACCACTTAAAAGCGCTATTTTAGCTTTTTGATCAGGGTAAATAAGCGGTATTTTACTCTCTTCAAAGTAACCCGTTACGTAAAACGAATCTAACCGCACGATAGCAAACACAGGGGTGCCTTGAGCTACATAGTTACCTTGGCGTAAATTCAGATTAATTATTTGCCCCGATGCAGGTGCAACTATTTGCGTTCTATCAACATTTAATTGCGCAATTGTTTGCTCTGTTTTAGCTAAGTTATAATTTGCTTCGGCAATTTTGGTGTTGATACGTGTTGATTCTAGTGTTTCTTCACTTATTGCTTGTTGGGTGCTTAGCTCAACACGCCTTTCGTATTTATGTTTAGCAAGTTCCCATGTATATAGCGCATTTTCTGTATTGGCTTTACTTTTATCAAGCGCTGCTTGGTAACGCTTTTGATCAACATTAAAAAGAACTTCGCCTTTTTGTACGTTTTGACCATCTTTAATATTTAAAGTTGTGACCCAACCCGAAACGTCTGGAGCAACTGTAACTATATCTGCTCGAATGCGACCGTCGCGCGTCCAAGGAGTATGCATGTAGTCAGTCCAAACCCAACGCCCAGCAAAAACCGCAGCTATAACAACCACTATAGTAAAAGTAATACGCAGATATTTAATCATTCAATTTATCTTCCACTTAGTAAATAGACGGCGAGTGCCAAGTAACAAACAAACAGTGACACTTCAAACCAAGCCACCTTCCAAATACGATCGTGCCAATCTAATCGATGCAAAACAAAACGAGTCAGCGCGGTTAAAATAAACGCAATTGGGAAATAAACAATCAGTGGACTAAATTCTAATCCCCCCAAAACTACCGCGTGAAGCATAATAAGTATCCTAATATTATTTTAACGATGATAAGCACCAACAAATTCATTTAACTTACAGCACTATAACGGTAACAATTAATAACGGTAATAATTAATAACGGTAATAATTAATAACGGTAACAATTAATTATTTTGATATATAAATCAACTTACTTAAGTGTACCTAGGCGCGCTTAATACATAATTAATAACGTTATATTTATAATACAACTAACTCTATTTATAGCTGTTTAATTAAATATTAAAAGGTAAGCAAGTTTAAAAACACGACATGTAACAATATTTATTTATAGAGCGTATTAAATAATGAGTGTAAAAACCTATGCACTGCCTATTTTTGGTGCTTGCAGCAAAGCTGCAAACATTATAAATATTGAATTTTGCACTAAAAACAGGTAAATTAACAAAAAAAACATGGATATAATTTTAATGGAATCAATACACCCTACCCCCTCTGAAACAACCCCATCAATAAATAAACCAGCTGAACCAATTTTTAGTGGAAAAGTGCAGTTTAGTGGTAAAGGCGGTGAGTTTTTTGGTATTTGGATTGTAAATATATTACTTAGCGTTATTACGCTTGGCATATACTCAGCGTGGGCTAAAGTACGCACACATCGCTATTTTTACGGTCACACTCGTATAGACGGTCATAGCTTTGACTACCTAGCAACTCCAATACAGATTTTAAAAGGTCGGATTTTAGCGGTTATTGTGTTTTTTATTTACACATTTTCTATTAGCTTTATGCCTATATTAGGTCTATTTTTTGTTCTTGGTTTTATATTTTTAATGCCGTGGATTATTAATCAAGGTTTACGTTTTAATATGCGCATGACGCGCCATCGTAATGTTCGTTTTGCTTTTAAAGGCAATTACGGCGAAGCCTTTATTAACTTTATACTTTTGCCTATCGCCAGCATATTTACACTTTATTTATTAATGCCGTATGTTATAAAACGTATTGATAGCTATATCCATAGCAACATTAGTTACGGCGACAAACCACTTACTGTAAACCTAAAAGGCGAAACCTATTACCTAACAGCGCTTATATGTTTTGTGGTGAGCTCTATCACTATGGTTGTATTTATGGGGATTTTAGGGTTATTTGGCCTCAATTTATTAGATGTTGAAAATCAACAAAATTTAGAAAGCTCCCCTGCAATGGTTATGCTACCTATACTTATGATGATTGCCTATGTGCTGATGATTGCCATTGTTTCTGCTGTATGGCATGCCGCTATTAGAAATCATATTTTTGATAACAGCCATTTTGAAGGCGTTGCTACATTTAAATCAGAGTTAAAACCAGTTCCTTTCGCTGTTTTACTATTAACTAATATGTTGGCTATTGTATTTTCTTTAGGCCTTGCATACCCATGGACAAAAGTACGTACATCAAAAATGCTCGCTGATGTAACTAACGTCACTATTTATCCTGGCGCATTAAACCTAATCGATACCGCGCAAGAACAGCAATCATCATTTGCTGAAGAAGCTGCAAACGTATTTGATATTGACCTTTCTTTAACTTAAGAGCTCACCATGCATGTAAAGGGACATTTTTTTCCCATCGCATCGAGTAATTATCAGGTGTGTGTTGCAACTATTAGCGACACACACATTGAAATTATCAACGATGAACACGTTATAGCTCGCCACGCAATCTCAAGTCTTAATTTAAGTTCGGGAATGGCCGGACTTGCCGACGAACTAAACTTTGAAGATGGCAGTCGTTTTATCCCTCTTGATGTAAATTACAGATGGCCATTTAAAGCAAATAACCATCACGTAATGGAACGCCTTGAAAAAAGTAAATGGGCAATTTTAGCCGCAGTCATATTTACACCGCTCTTTATGTGGTTAGTACTTTATAAAGCCGTACCCGCCATTGCTGTTTACAGTGTTGATACCCTGCCACGTAATGTTGTAGAACAAATGGGGGAGCAAAGTTTTACACTAATTAAAAAGATTGCGCTTGACCCAAGTGAGCTGCCCGCAGAGCAACAAGCTAAAGTACAGGCACATTTTAAAAACATGCTTAATAAGCTTTCGCTTGATCAATCGGCTTATAGGTTATCGTTTTATAAATCAGACAGCTTTGGTGCTAACGCATTTGCGCTACCCCATGGTCGTATAGTGGTTACTGATGATTTGGCAAATTTACTTGCCGATAAACCCAATGCCTTAAAAGCGGTATTACTACACGAAATGGGTCATGTAGTGCATCAACATAGCGTACGTATTACAGCTCAATCTGCCGCAAGTACTATTGTGTTAGCGGTTGTATTTGGTGATTTAGAAGGTGTTGCCGAAGTAGCGTTAGGTACAGGTGCATCGTTTGCTCAGCAAGGATTTTCACGTGATATGGAACGCGAGGCAGATACTTTTGCACTCACCCAATTGGAGTTGTTAGGGTATTCAAGCAATGACTTTGCTGATGCGATAGAAGCACTGCAAGAAAGTCATACTAGCGAAAACAAACACCTCGAAAAAGTAAATAACTTATTAGAGTACTTATCTAGCCATCCAAGTGCACAAGAGCGTATTGATAATGCCAGAAAGTAACACGTTTTATATTCAACTTGCTCGTTACATAGTAAGTTTAAGTTGGATATATCATGGCTTTTTCCCAAAGCTTTATCATATTGCACCGCTTGAAAAATTAATGACTGGCAGTGCTGGTTTTTCACAGGAAGTGTCTGATTTAATTACGCGTTCGGCAGGAGTCGGCGAAATTATATTTGGCTTGTGTTTAATTGTATTTTATAAAAATAAGCACCTGGTAGCTTTAAATATATTGGCGCTTGTGGGGCTTTTATTTGCTGTAGTTATAATGCAGCCGCAATTGCTTATTGAAGCATTTAACCCTGTAACCACTAACCTCCCTCTTATTGGGCTGAGCGTTATATGGTTAAAAGAAATTGCCGTATTAAATAAAATAAGAACTTAAATTAATCTAACTTATAAGAGCAAAAAGGGTATGCCTGCGCATACCCTTTTTTGTAGTACTTAATTTGTAAAATTAGTACTTATTTTTATGCGTCCACAAATGCAGTAATTCGCTCGCAATGGTTGCTGCGGCAATAGCGGTAAGCTCGCTTTGGTCATACGACGGTGATACTTCTACCACATCCATACCTACCATGTTTATGCCTTTTAGCGCACGCAGTACTTTAAGTACTTTATCTGACGTTAAACCACCACAAACAGGAGTGCCTGTACCAGGCGCAAACGCAGGGTCTAAACAATCTATATCAAACGTTAAGTAAACAGGTAGGTCACCTACCCGTTCAAGTATTTGCGCTGCAATATCATTTGCATGTAAATCGTTAGCTTGCATTGCATCAATTACAGCAAACTCATGTTTGCTTTGATCAAAGTCGGTACGAATACCTATTTGTATACTGTGCTCAACATCAATTAGCCCTTCCATTGGCGCATGGTAAAACATAGTGCCGTGATCAAATCGCGAGCCATTGCTATAGGTATCTGTGTGCGCATCAAAATGTACCAGCGCCATTTTGCCATGTATTTTTGCATGAGCACGTAATAACGGAAGCGTCACAAAGTGATCGCCCCCTAAACCTAATAGCGTTTTACCTTGGCGAAGTATTTGCTCAGCAGCCATTTCTAGTTGCGCAGTAAAATACTCAGGATCGCCAACAGGGTAAGTAAAGTCCCCTGCGTCTGCCACTTTTAAGCGCTCAAACAACGGGAACGTCCACGGGTACTTAGTGTCTTCCCATGCTAAATGAACCGACGCACGACGAATCGCATCAGGACCTAAACGTGCACCAGGGCGACCCGATGTCGCTAAATCAAACGGTAAGCCTAAAACAACTACGTCAGCGTCAATTGCATTAATGTTTTGCACCATAGGACGACGTAAAAACGTCATCCCATTTGAGTACAATGAGTGATCTGCGTGACCAAACAAAGTCGACATTGCTTATAACTCTTCTAAATAAGTGTAGCCATCAAGGCCGCTTTGCAACTCGTCTAAAACGCTTTGCTGTTCGTGTTTTTCAATTTTTGCGCTTACCAACTGCTCATATGATTTCTGAAAACTTTCAACATCTAAATGTACATATCGCATCATATCAGCAACAGTGTCACCTTGGTTTATCTCAGTAATGCTTGCAACGCCTTGCTCATCCATATTAACAATCGCGCTGTGCGTATCGCCAAACAGGTTATGCATATCACCTAAAATTTCTTGATAAGCACCCACCAAGAAAAAGCCCATTAAATAAGGTTTATCAGCGCTAAACTCTGGCACTGGTAATGTGCTTTCAATACCTTGTCCATCTACGTAATGCTCAAGTGCACCGTCTGAATCACAGGTTATATCAAGTAATACAGCACGTTTTTTTGGTGCTTCAGTTAAGCCACTTAATGGCAATACCGGAAACACTTGATCAATGCCCCATGCATCTGGAAGCGATTGAAATAACGAGAAGTTTACAAAAAACTTATCGGCTAAACGTACGTTTAACTCGTCAATAATAGGACGATGAAAACGGTTTTTATTATCCATGTGCTTGTTAAGTTCATAACAAATACGAATATTAATTTGTTCAGCCCACGCACGCTGCGATAAGTCTAATAAACCTAATGCAAACTGGTTATGCGCTTCAGCTAAGTCGCCTTGGCTGTCGTGATAAATTTCAATTAATGCACGGTCATCCGTTAAATCAGTTAACTGCACAAACGATGCCCACATATTTTTTAATAAAAGGGGTGCATCTGCCGCTGGCGCTACTAACTCTTCTGGCGTATAGCTTTCAGTACCAATAACATTGGAAATAAGCACAGCATGATGCGCTGTAAGCGCACGACCCGACTCAGAAATAATAGTCGGCATTGGTTGCTCATATTGCTTACATGTATCACCAATGGTGTACACAATGTTATTTGCATATTCAGCTAAACTGTAATTCATAGAGTTATGCGATTGGCTACGTGTGCCGTCGTAATCAACCGCTAAACCACCACCTACGTCAAGGCAATCAATTTCTGCGCCTAATTTGCGTAGTTCACAGTAAAAACGCGCAGCTTCGCTTACACCTAAACGTACGTCACGAATGTTCGCCATTTGTGACCCTAAGTGAAAATGTACTAGCTGTAGTAAATCAAGCTGGTTTGCGTCTTTTAAACGATTAACTACATGCAAAACTTGCGACGCAGATAAACCAAATTTTGATTTTTCCCCGCCACTCGCTTGCCATTTACCTTTACCTTGCGACGCTAAACGTACGCGAATACCAATGCGTGGTTTTACGTTAAGCTCTTTTGCTTGGCTAAGCACCATGTCTAGCTCAGAAAGCTTTTCAAGCACTATATACACTTTATGACCTAGCTTTTCGCCAATAAGTGCTAAACGTACGTATTCTTTATCTTTGTAGCCGTTACATACAATAACGGCGCTGGTTTTTTCAGCCAGTGCTAGTACCGTAAGTAGTTCAGGCTTGCTGCCTGCTTCTAAACCAAGTTGCTTTTTTTCTACTTGTGCTTGGCTTGCTACTATTTCTTCAACCACTTCACGTTGTTGGTTTACTTTTATTGGGTAAACTAATAAGTAGTCTTTAGGGTAACCATAGTTTTCAATCGCTGTATTAAATGCGCCGCATAAGCTGTGTACACGATGGTGTAAAATTTGCGGAAAACGAACTAAAGCAGGTAAGCTTAAACCTTTATCTTGTAGTTGCTTTGCGATATCTGTTAATGCAATGGTTTGCTCTGGGGCATGAGCCTTGGGCGCAACATACACATCACCTTGATCATTAATACCAAAAAAACCTTGGCTCCAATGACGAACATTGTAGCTCGTACGAGCTTGTTCTAGTGATGTTGTCTCTTTCATTTATCTTTCTCTTTTATTTAATTAATGCCGACTCGGCTAGTGCCGCGCATTAAAAGAAAAATAGACATTCAAGTCCAACAAGTATTTTTACTCGTAACGAGTGATTTTTAATGTTGATAAAACGACCAATCACGTATTGCTCGCTAGCGCATATAAAACAGGACTTTGATGATTATTAAAGATAAGAAAAATTGTAAAAAATGGCTGTTTTTAAATGACTCATTATAAATTTTATTAGTAAAAATGAGTTACACCATTCAATAAAATTAATCTTGAGTTACTTTGCTTATAGAATTTACTTTTGATGGATTAGAGTAAGGTGTTCTCAACGCCTCAAATTACTGCTATTTAGCCAACGTGTTGTGACCAAGTAATACCTATGTATTCTGCAACGTGAATAAAAACTGCACGTCAAAAACACTTAGCCTACATCCACCAGCACCAATAACCGCTCACAACTACTTATGAGTATTATATAACTGGCTCTTTATTTAACTATTATTGGCTTTTTATCTATCTCTGTCATATTTTCAACCGTAGATAAACCATACCCACCAAACAGTAGAGGTGTAGTGTTTAAGTTCAACTTATAAGTGCAGTGCATTGTAGATAATTTATGTGGGTTAATTGTCCAGAGCTTTTTATAATCGTTAGCACTTATATAAAAATGCTCATTATTATTAACTAAGTGGATGACTTTGTTTCTTAAAATAATCGTTTCAAAGAACCCCCGAAAATTTACATTTGCATTAATAAAGGCAAATACAACTTCCCCTTCAATACGTTTTTGCTGTTGAGATTTAGGCAACCTATAAATTAAAAAAACAAAAAATAAGTAGCTAGCTGCTATACATACAAAAATAATCACAAGGCATGAAATGTTCATCTTTTTCCTTATTTGAAACAAGCGCTAGTTAGGTATTCAAATTAAAACTTTAGAGCACCTTATTACAGTAAATAGATAATTAGCGTGCGGGATTTTGTGACGTTTTAATAAGGATAAGGTAGCCATTCTTGCCAATTAAAGCTTTCGTTATACATCTCATCAACTATATCCATATACTCAGATTTTGTAGCTAGGAGGTACGCTTGCCTCTCTTTTGGGCTCATATAGGCAAGCCAATATGGGAGATAACCTGGATAGTCTACCCCAAACATATCTTCAAAAAATCGGCTTTCAGGAAGCTCAAGGGTGATTTCATTATGAGTAAGCTTTGGCATAGCGTTAATTTACCCTATTGTTAAAAATTAATATTCCGGCCACATATCTGAATCGTCTATTAAAGTTAACGTTTTCAAATCAAAATATGCACACACATTATTAATTGCCATAGCCTTATGTAAGCTAACGCTTTTAAACGATGATGACTCTAGTGCTGTATATAACCACGATGCAACTTCAATATCTGTAGCTCTTGATATGTCTTTGTAAAATTCAGAATCCATGTAGTTGTCAATCAAGTCTTCTAAAAGCTGATCTAAAACAGAAAGTTCGCCAAAATCCATTCCTGGTTTATAAATCTCATTTGCATCATTTGTCATGTAAGTAAACGACAGGTTGTAACGACTACCAAGAGGGATCCAGATTACAATTTTATCTGCCTCATCGGGTATACCCATTTTATAGATGGATTCAAACGCAGCAGTAAGCTCGGTAGTATGGCTTTTTAAAACCATTCGTATTTCTTTCAATGCAGATTCTATTTCCATCAAATTCCCTTTACAAACATAAAATTGAGAATAGATACTATCGTAATTAATCATTTTACAAGCAAGTATCTATCTCAAAATTTTATTTAGGTATTAATTTTAGCTTTTATTCAGCAAGCGCCATAGTGGCAAGTTTCATTGTGCTTTCAAACGACTTGGTACCCGCTATAAATAAACCGTTGTGACAGAACACGGCATCGGCAATACCTGTTTCATCTACAAACGCTTGATCAGATAAACCAGACCACGCTTTAGGCAACGATTTTCTATCTTCAAACGAGCCAGGCTCAACGGGTACTGTTTGTAATATCCATTGCCCAGAATGCGATGGGTAAACCATGTATAGTGCGTCACTTGATAAAATATGCACTGTTTTTTTCCACGGTGTGTATTTTTCAAGCACGATTACTCTGGCATCGTCTGCATTTTCAATTGCTTTGGCGACAATCTCTTTTGCATTTACGCTACCGTGAGCTGAGGCGATAAAACGAATAAGCATACGAGCTGCAAATTCAACAGCTTCATCAAAACAGGTATCAAAGTTACTTTCTTCTTCCCATGTAGGGTTAAACATTGAAATTGTTTGGCTCAAGCTTATCCCTTTTGATACACCCTCAACATGACCACAATCAATGGCGTCAATAGTTGAAACTAAGCCTGAATCCACTCTATCAGCAACGGCTTGGTTATCATCACACAGCGCTAAGCCATACTGTTTCCACACTAAACCAAACGACGAAAAAGGAATACCATTTTCACGCTCACCAGCACCACCACGTTGGTGATGATCAAAACGATTCGTTTCTGGGTCGTATTCGCCACCTACATCAATTACAAAGTCGGCACTTTCTATAAGCGCTTTATCGCGAGTACGTACTAGTTTAAACGCTGGTAAAACATGTTTAAGTACTGCAATACTAAAAACGTCATCCGCATGAAAATTACCGTTGTGAGTTACTACTGTTATGTCTGTCATTGGTTTAGTGTCATTTTTAGAAAGGATAAGAAAGTCTCGCTATTTAAACGTTATGGTTTGAAGTATTTCAGGGAAATATAATAAGGTGGATTTTATACGAATGTAGCTAACAAAAACAGTGTACTGTTTGGCATGTCTGTTTTTGTTGTAAAAACAGTATTGGGAGTATTTTGTAACCTATTACTATAACTTTGATTGAAAGGTCGTTAATGTAACTGAGTAGTGCATAAACCATGGATGAAAACTCACCACTTATAGTTTTAATGCACTAAAGCGTTATCACTCTATATTATAAAGGATGTAATTAAGACAGCTTACGTAGCTCCTCAATAATATCATCTGGCTCTGAACGTGTACGGTAATCTACATCAACATAACGCCAAGTAACAAGTCCATCACGACCTATAATAAATGTGGCAGGTATAGGAAGTATATTACCATTGCCATTATTTATTGCCTCTAAGTCGAGTTTACGGTCAACTCGCATGTGCTCTACTAAGTACTCTGGTACTTCCCATTCAACGCCATACTGCGATGCAACTTTTGCACTTTGATCCGATAGCACTAAAAAATCCATCTCACTTATTTCATTTTCACTCATTGATCCATCGGGTACCTGCGGGCTAATAGCCACTAACTGTGCACCTAACGAATGGATATCAGCTAACCTTGCTTGCAATGCTTTAAGTTGTAGGTTGCAGTATGGGCACCAGCTACCACGATAAAATGTAACAACAAGTGGTCCTTTGGCTAATAATTCGGTAAACGAAATTAGCTTACCGTCTGGATTTGGCAATTCAAAACTCGGCGCTTGTTCGCCCACCTTAATTGCACTGCTACCTTGCTGAAAAGACTTTGCTTGCTCAATTATATCGTCAACACCTTTCATAAAATCAGGATTTGCTTGTCGACCTGCTGCAATTTTAGCATCAGTTTGCTCTTTTAAACTTTTCATATTTATCTCCAGCGCACTCTTTAATTTACTCATGTTAAGTATAAATCACCGTATTTAAAGACACACAACAACGACTTAAAATATTCTCTTAACAATTAACTTCAAATGAGTTTTACGAATTTAAGAAGTAATACTACTCCTATTTATATAAATTTATCTTTTTTAAGAATTAAAGCTAATTTAAAAAAGAGAAAATCAATAAATAACGGCTACAAAAAAACAACGTAATATCACTTTATTAGTACGCTTCATCTTCACCATATACATTAACAACCAACTCATCATCAATGTCGTATGAGACTAAAAAGTTTATTGGCTTACAGCACACTTGGCAATCCTCAATATATTGCTCATCTACATCTGAAGTATCAATTAAAACATCAATCGCTTCACCACAATAAGGACACTCAATTGTTTTTTCTGGTAATTGGTTCACTTTTATACCTTCTGAAAATTAACTTAAATATTATTACACCAGTAACAATAGCATTTTCAGTGCGCGTTTAAAAATTCACAGTACTTACATTTACAACAACTAAATACCATCTTTTAAGTACGTATTATGCCATTGTAAATACTGCTCGTGAGTCATTGGCTTGGCAATTAAATAGCCTTGTATAGCATCGATATCTATTTTTTTAAGTACTTCAAATTGCGCTAATGTTTCAACTCCTTCTGCAACAACAGATATATTAAGACTTTTACCTAAATTAATTATCGTTTGCACAATACTATGACCTGTACCGCTATCACATATTTTATCAATAAAGCTTTTATCTATTTTTAGTTCTTTTACTGGAAAAGAACTCAAATGAGTTAAGCAGGAATAGCCTGTACCAAAATCATCGATAGAAAATATAAAACCATGACTTTTTAATTCTTCCATTTGTTGTATTGCGCTGTCTATATCACCCGATAACATAGATTCGGTTATCTCTAACTTAACGCGTGAAGGTTCCACATCAAAATGGTTAATTACATTTAACAGCTCATTTTTTAGTGTTGTTGAGTTAAATTGACACTGACTTATATTTATTGAAATATTGAATGACTCATCAATAATATTATTACGGCTTAAGTCATTAATTAAAATACATATATCGCGTAATACCGTATTTTGTAACTTTTGAATTAATCCGTATTGCTCTGCAATCGGAATAAACTCATTAGGTGCTATTAGCCCTTTTTGTGGATGGTTCCATCGAATAAGCGCCTCAGCGCCTATTATTTTTCCTTGCGCATTAATTTGTGGCTGAAAGTAAGCACAAAATTCATCACATGCTATTGCTCTAACAATGTCAGTTTCTAGTTCAGCTTGGTTTTGAAGTAAAGTTTGTAATGCTGGATCATAAAAACTACTGCTATTACCTCTTTTCTTTTTTGAATGGTACATTGCCGTATCGGCAAATTTTAGTATGTTGTCTGTCACTGAATTTATTTTATCGATTAAACAAATACCAATACTACAACTCACCTGAAATGCTAGTTTTCCAACCTCAAACTTCTCATCAAATACACTTTGTAAGCTTTTAGCCACTATTTCGGCTTCAATAATAGCCTGTTGATTATTTTCACCAACATACTCTAGCAAGATAATAAATTCATCACCTCCAACCCGAGCTAATGTATTAGGTGCTTTAATTACAGATCGGAATCGTGTTGATAACTCAACTAAAATTTCATCGCCTGCGCTGTGCCCCAGTGAATCATTAATCCTTTTAAAGTTATCTAAATCTAAAAACAATAACGCACCGACTTTATCACTCTGCTTTATTGTTTCTACGCAGAGCGTTAACTTATCGCTAAGCATTCTTCTATTTGGGAGATTAGTTAATGAATCAAAAAAGGCTAGCTTCGTTATTTCTTGCTCTGCATTTTTCCTAACCGAAATATCTCTAGCCATCCATACAACATGCCTTTGCAATGGGTTATTTGGCTGATAATGATCAAGAGATGCTGTTCTTCCCTCAAAAGTAACTTTATTATTTTTAATTTCAAGCTCATATTCAAAAAATTGAACATCGTTAGTCGTTAATGTTTTTTCAATTACATTCATGATCAACTGAGACTCTTTTTTAGGGAGAGCATCTTTTACGTTTTGATGAATCAATGTACTTGGTGAGCTATACAGTAATTCATTTGAAGAACCATAAAGATCAGTGTATTCACCGTCCTCACTTAAAATTAAGATCAAATCGGGCATCACTTTAGTAAATGCTTTAAATTTTTCATTACTTTGTTGTAAGTCTGCAATTAACTGTTTTGCTTTAAACGACTCAACGTTTTTTTCTAACGCGATACTCGTAAAATGAACAAAATAATCAATCAGTTCTAAATCATACGCTGACGGGGCTTTAGGCTTATCGTGATAAATAGCGAACGTGCCAAGTATTTGGGATTGTGTTGAGATAATAGGAGTTGACCAGCATGATCTTAGCTCAAAGCTTAGTGCGAGCTCTTTGTAATCTTCCCACAGTGGTGAGACCGCTATATCTTCTACAATTACGCGAGCATTAGAATATGCAGCAGTACCACACGATCCCGCACTTGGACCAACGTGCACTCCATTTATAGCTTGGCAGTATTTGTCATCTATATTTGGAGCTGCGCAATGAAAGAGCTGACCTTCTCTTAATGATAAAATTGAGCATCTTGCAGATTCATCATCAATAATTTCTTCAATAGATAAACAAATGTCATTAATAACAACATTTAAAGGTAACCCTAGTGCTATTTTAGATAAGATATCTTGCTGATGAGATAACAACTTTCTTAATCTAACTGTTTCCATATTCCACCATAAAATTTCATTATTTTTGTTTTTAATTTATAAGAATATATTTAATCGCCTAAATTATAAAAACTTCAGATCAACTTTATATTTATACTATATAGATAAGTATAGCTATGATTAAAAGATTTTTACTTAAAAGCTATAATTTTTACAATCGTATAAAATAAAGGAAATAAAAGTAGAGTTAATTCAAAGTGGGTGTTGTCATTCATTAGGATGGTCAGCGATATAGCTAACCAGATCTGTGGGTCATAAATCTATATTAAGCAGCTATTTTCAATGCTAGCTGCGTTAAGTTTACTTACAATAAATTCGTTCAGATTAATTAAATTAGCATTACAAATTGGCACGATTAAAAGCACTTTCACCGTTTATAAACCGTGTAGTGCCTACTATGAGGTTATTTTGCCGTCGTAAAGCTAATCTTTATTTATCTAATATTTTTTGAGGGGGTATTTTACTTACTTAGCCCTAATTCCATAAATACACTTTGTGGGTTGTCTTGATAAGGTCCAAAACTGTCACAACGTTTAAATCCTAGGTTTTCATATAACTTAATCGATTGTATTTGCTTAGGACCTGTTTCTAGTCTTATAAGTGGAATTTGCTCTTCCCCAGCATGATGCAATAATATTTGCATAATACGTCTAGATAACCCTCTGCCTCGATAGCTAGGATTGACATAAAGCCGTCTTATTTCGCCATAAGGTGTTTTATCAAACTGTTTTACAATAGCGCCACAAGCAATAATACCATCTTCATTCTTTAATCCTATAGCGTAAACACTTGGCTGGTTTAGCTCATTCACCGTAAGAGATTGTGCTGTTGCTACCGGATATAAGGAGTTAATAAGTCGGTCGATATCAGAAAAAACATTAATCACATCCTGGTCATCTTGGTTTAAATCGACTAACTGCATGGAAAATCCAATTTTGTATTAAAAATTTGTTGGCAAACTATACCTAATTGTAACAAATGAACAACCTCGTTCAGCCCGTTTTTCACTTATTTAAACGTTTATTTAAGATAGATCAATATTTAAATAAGATAAACTACCTACAACACGTAATCAAAATACTTACGGTGCTCTACACCCGCTAAATTAGAATTGATTTTATTTGGGTGCTTATATTCTTTCCAACTTGCTACATGGCGCCCAACATTTAATTTAGGGAAATCAGTATTTCCTTTAATCGCGACTCCTAAAAAATGTTTTAATTTTAATAAACTATCTTCCTCACTAACATCTATCATTAAAAAATCATCACGGTCTTTAAAGTAAGAAAAAACAGCCTGTTGATGTTTTAAATAACAATCAGCTAACGAGGTGTGTGTTAAAGGTAATGTTGAGGGAAATACCTGATGAAAACTACGTTTTAAAATAGGGTTAAATTTTCCCGTTTTTGGCTCTAAATGAGGCGCCATTTTTTTTAATAGCATGGTGATAGAAAGCACCCATTTATCTATATCTCGATTTAAGTAAACAAATTTAGCATCTGGAAATAACGTATCCAAATGCATATAGTCGCTAAAACAAGGCGCGTCAGATACTGCATCCGCCATCTCAAACGCTTTTTTAGTAAATGCAGTATGAGCGACCGACAGCCCCATTTCTAATAGCGCGACACTTATACTGGTAGTACCGGTTCTTGGTAAACCAATAATAAAAACTTTAGACATCTATGTTACTCATGTTGAAAAAGCACCTCATTATTACATGTGTTTGCTATTCCATAATAAAGAAAATTTGGTACTTTGGATTAAAATTGTTTAGATAAGTTGTTTGTAATTCAATATGATTAATTAATAACGGCCTTTGTTAAAACGACCTTATTCACTTATTTTTAGCTCTGATTTATATTAAAACGACGAAACTAAACACTTTGTTACCTAAAAATACTGTTCAAAATTATTAAGCAATTTATACTGCGCGCAGTGGTAAATATTTATTGAGGTTATTGTGCAGATCATAAAAGGCATGGAATATTTTTTTTCAGGGTTTAAGTTAATTAGTCAAAAAGGATTAAAGCGCTTTGTGCTGATCCCGCTATTAATTAATATTTTACTCTTTAGTAGTTCGCTGTATTTCTTATTTGGCTGGCTAAGTGACAGCTTTACCTACATCAATAATATGCTACCAGAATGGCTTAGTTGGTTAGAGTGGTTAATGTGGCCAATTGCAGTGCTGGTGGTGTTATTTAGTTACAGTATGCTATTTACTATAATAACCAACTTTATAGCAGCTCCATTTAACGGTTTACTCAGTGAAAAAGTAGAACTGTATTTAACAGGTCAACAAATTAATGATGATGGCTTTGCTGAGTTATTAAAAGATGTGCCACGCATGTTTGCACGAGAGCTAACAAAGCTGTGGTATTACTTGCCCCGTGCTATTGGTTTTTTTATATTACTTTGGATATTACCTGTCATAGGGCAAATTCTGTGGGTGTTATTTACGTGTTGGATGTATGCAATACAGTACAAAGATTACGCATTCGATAATCATAAAATCGACTTCAAACAAATGAAAGACGATTTAAAAAGCAAACAAGGCTTATCGTACGGGTTCGGCTTTGCCGTTATGATATTTACAGCAATCCCTATCGTAAATTTAATCGTAATGCCTGTCGCAGTTTGTGGCGCTACCCGTTTATGGGTAGATAACTACCGCCCTAAATATCGCGATTAGTTAAATAATATCTATGAGTAATATTAAATAAGCAGCTTTCATTAAAGCAAACATACAGCTTATGTAAGTACAGAGGGTTAAAAAATCCGATAAAGATTATTTATCGGATTTTTATATTATTGATGAACCCTTGAGTGAAATAATTAATCTATTAAGGCTTACTCTTACTCGTTACTAGGCGCTTCCACGCTAGTACCATACCGGTATAAACTAAAAAGCATGCTAGCAATGATGCCAAACCAGCTAATGTTTGCCCTATAAAACCAAAGTATTCACCGGTATGTAAAAATCGAGATGTTCCCCATGCTTGATCGCCTCGCGTCCAATCCGATTTTTTTAGCGTTTTAATTGCATCTCCAGTGCGAGTATCTAAAAATAATGAATACGCATATTCTTGGCGATTCCCGATACTGGTATCAATATAAAAACGGGCTTCGTGTTTTTTGTCACCTAATTCTAACCACATCGAATACCAATCCGCAGCACCATTATTAATTGCATGTACTTTAGCTTGTTGGAATAAAGCATCGTAAGGTACTTTATCAGCCGATAAATCTAATACTGGTAGATGCTTTTCTCGCTCGGGTACACTTTGTCCAAATGCGCCGTACAGTGCCTTATTTGCCCAATCAAAATGAAACAAAGTAGCCGTTAATGACAAAACGAGTAAAACCGGTAAACACCAAATCCCAAAAACTAAATGCCACTGCCTATTTCGATGATGTGATGATTTGTAACTCTTTGCTAGTAATAAATATCCTTTTAATGCAGAGCGATTAAATCGCTTTGGTAACCACAGATAAGCACCCGATAGTAATAAAAAGATAAAAAATAGATTAGCGTAGCCATTTATATTTTTGCCAATCACTTGTGAAGCGCCATGCAGTAATAAATAACGATGTATATCAGTTACAACGTGAAAAAAACCAGCCGCTAGCCCCTCTCCTTCACGAATGACATCTCCCGTATAAGGGTGTAATAAGTAGCTATGTTTCCCCGCCCAGGCAGGAATAGCAGCCCCTTCTCGATTTACCCAACGAATATAAATATGTGATTGACTCGGATGCGATTTTTGCAAAATATCTACAACAGCATCAGTCGATAGCCGCTGTTGAGCATAGGTGCTTTTTACAGTAAATCGCATTTCATCTAGCTCAACAATCTGTCGCTCATAGGTTAATAAAAAACCCGTGAACGACATGCTAAAAATAAATAAACCGGCGATTAAACCTATAATTAAGTGAGCCCAAAAGACCCACTTTTTAAACGATTTTAAGAACATAAAATAAGTTACTTATTCTTAAAACTGATAAGAAATCGATAAGCGAATATCGCGCCCAGATTCGTATGGACCAACAACAGTGTCAAATACTTCACTGTAATCACCCACACTTGAATGATCGATATATAACTCATTAAATAAGTTAGTAACAGCAACATTAAATAATAATGCATTCGTCACATTCCACTGCCCATATAAATCAACAGTGGTATAGCTTGGTTTATTTAGGGTATATAAAGAATCAGTCCAACCAAGGTCAACAGCTTGATGAAGAGTATCAATATCGAGTGAATCGACTTTAGTTACACTAAAACCAACCTTTGCATCGGTGTTAATGTCGTAATCAACGCCAGCAACCCATGTATTGCCTCTGCTATTACCTAAACCGACAAACTCATAGCCATTAATATCAATTGCATCATAACTTACACTGTACAACCCATCACGTGGGTCAAGCTCTGTATCAGTAGCTGAAAATCCAATGAAGAAATCAAATGAATTTAAACGATATGCTAGGTCAAACTCAAATCCTTTAGTCTCTAACGTGCCTATATTGTTATAAACCGAGTTTCCTTCATACCCTTCAAATATCACATCATCTAAAGACGAATTATAAATACTTGCCTTAGCGGATAAATTTTCATTAGTGTACGTTATGGATGCTTCAATATTAGCTACGGTCTCAGGTACTAAACTTTCATCCGCTACTGGAATATCTGAACCGTCATATAAATATCCATCAATGGTAAAGCCATCCCCTATTTGTTTACCACGCGCGGCTTCAGCATACCCAAGCCCTACTGTCCAAGCATCATTAATGTCATATGCTAAACCGATATTAAAGCTCACTTCATTGTCGTCTAAACTCGATGCGCTTTCTGTAATTGCAGTGCCATAATATTCATCTAATAAGATGTCTTGTTTAAACTTATAACTATCAAAACGCACCCCATAACTCAGTAAAAGTTGTGGAGTAATATCACTATAACCTTGTGCATAAACACCCAGTACACTGCCTTGTTCTGAATTTTCTTTTGCACCTGCTGCAGACCCACTCGATACTTCATCGTTTCTATAATCAATGCCATAAACAAATTTATGTTCATCAATAATACTTGTATTACGAATATCTAAGCCATATGTGTCAATGTCAGCAAGCCAAGCAAATCGACCGCCATTAAAAGATGATTCGGTTTTGTATGCTGTCACCTCTAAATACAATAAGTTATTGTGAGAAAATATATAATTAGCAACGTAAGTCTCTCGCTCTGCTTCACTTGGGTACAAAGCATCACCTTCTTGTACCGCCCAGTTAGGGCGTGCTGAAAAATCCCCTTCTTCGTCGCGTTTTTCAATACTTACCGACAAATGATGATTATCTGCTAACTCACCACTGGCTTTAATAAACATCATATCTTGATCGGCAGCCGTACCATAAATAGTATCGCCATCACCATCTTCCATGTTGTCGCGATCCACAGTACTGAAATATCCTAGTACACCCCATGTATCACTTAATTTACCGTATACACTGGTGCTTAAACGCGTACCGTCATTTGAAAAGTAACTTGCTTTAACACGTCCACCAAATTGTTCACCTTGATTAAGTAGGTCTTGCGCGTCTTTAGTTTTAAAGCGGATAGAGCCGCCAATCGCACCAGGACCACTTGTTGCTTCTCCGGCACCTGCTTGCACATCTATTTGCTGTAATAGGTCAGGATCTATTGTTACACGACCAATATGATGAAATAACGTTGATGTTTGCTGTGCACCATCAACCGTTATATTTAATAAAGAATCTTCAACACCACGAATATAGATCTTTTGTGCAACGCCTACCGAGCCACCCACACTAACAGAAGGTGAATGTCGAAAAATGTCAGCCAGATCACTTGCTTGATATTGTTCTATTTCTTCAGCTGTAATACTCAAATTAGTTGCAGAACCAACTACAGATATTTTTTCAACAGACGCTGTATTTTTAGCAAGTTCTTGCGCGTATATAGGTGAACTAAATGATGCACAAATAGCACTCATTAAGGCTAATTTTTTCAAGGGGGACGTTCCTTCTTAATTGCAAATAAGAAGGATTATCATTTTCTTTTAATGAAAAGCATAGCAATTTTACATTTGTTACATTTAGGACATATACAAAGACGTGTTAGGTGCAATCTACTTTAGTTGTCTAAAAACATGTAAGTAAGGGCGTGAGCAGGACGAGAAAGCGTTGCTCAGTTTTTACAAGCACAATATAAAATGTAATTTATACACCTTTAGGAACCGTTACAGTCATCACTAAACCACCTGCAGTATCGTTTTTAGCAAATACTGTTGCAGCAATCGCATGTAATTGCCTTTGTGCTAAAGCAAGCCCTAAACCAAAGCTATCACTGTTGCATGAGCGAGCTGAATCAATCCGGAAAAAAGGTCTAAAAATAGTATTTAAATGCTCTTTAGGTACTCCTGGACCTTGATCTGCAATAATAATTTGATATTCATGTTTATAATCAATGAGGCTAACCCGTACTTTTTTATTAATGGGTGTGTAACGTAGTGCATTTCTAAGTATGTTCTCCAGTGCTTGACCTAATGCTCTGTGATTACTGTTTTCAATATGGGCTTGATTAGGTAAGTCAGCAGAAATCAGTTTATCTGGGTACTCAAAACGCCCATCTTCAATGAGGATTTCGAGTAAATCGACTAAATCCAAAGATTCAATGCGCAACTGAGGTGACTCGTTATCTAACCAGGATAAAGTAAGCGTGTCATCTACTAACTTACGGATGTGCTGTGACTCTTTGTGAATACGCTCTAATTTGATTTGCGTGTCTTCTACACCCTTTTCTCTGTGAGTGAGTAAATTGTCAGTTGCTATATCTAAGCGTGTTAAAGGTGTTCTCAACTCGTGAGACAGATCAGTTAGTAATACTCGTTGATGCATAATCTGATCACTGATCCGCTCTGCCATTAAATCAAATGTTTCAGCTAACTGGGATAGCTCATCATTGCGTGAGCCCAGCTGCTCACGGACTCTGACACTAAAGTCTCCTTTGCTAAATGCCCTACTTGCTAAGTCGAGTTCTTTAATGGGATGCATAATATGGCGATATAACACAATCGATAAACACACCAATATCAGCATTGGTAATAAAACTTGTAACGACAAACGTGTTAAATTCCAAAGTGATCCTGGGCGCATTCTTTGCGGCAACTGCACAACAAGGCTAGTTGCACCATCTTTAAAGGGTAATTGCATAACGGGTGCATGCTCAAAATACAGATGGATTTTCCAATCAATACTTCGCCCCAAGTTATACCCTGTATACTCATAACGATGAGAGCGATTACCTGCTAACTCAACCACATTGGCTTTAGCAATTACAGCCCAAATACTCTCTTGTTGTTGTAAATCATCAACCCAACGCTCAAGTTCGTTCATATCGCCTTGATCAAATATAACCTCAGCCTTTTTTTGCCAATTAATTAACTCTTCTCGGCTTGAGTCACTTAGCATGCTCATATCATTTTCAAAATGATTAACCGCGACATTAATTAAATAAAACATCGCAACAACACCAGTACCAATAATTAAGCACAGCTTCCAAAATAAACGTCGTGTCATTTAATACAGTACCCTTGCCCATGCACAGTGTGTAAACGGCTGCCATCCCAGCCGGCGTTATTTAATTTTTTTCGTATACGACTCATATGCATATCTAAACTACGATCGTACTGACTGAAACGCTTGTTAAGCGCCACTTGATATAAAAAAGGTTTTAACAGTATTTGTTCTTGGTTTTTCATTAAAATTTGCAGCAAGGCAAACTCAATAGGCGTAAAAGCTAATAGCTCACAATGCAGAAAAACCTGCTGGTGTAGGCTATCTATTTCAAGTCCATCAATATTAGCAATGTAAGGGGTATTTGTGTCTTGTTTAAAAACGCGCCTTAGTACTGAATCTACGCGTAGTAATAATTCTTGGCTATTAAACGGTTTTGCTAAGTAATCATCTGCACCGGCTGATAAACCTAGAATACGCTCTTCTTCAGCATGTTTTGCCGATACAATTATTACAGGGGTGTTATTACAACTACGTAAAATATTAAGTACTGCTAAACCGTCTTTGCCCGGCAACATAACATCTAATAAAATAAGACTAAAACGTTGAGCAACCGCTAAATCAAGCGCTTGATTACCATCAAAACACTGTGTAACAGAGTATCCTTGGTTGGCTAGTAATTCCGTAATTTGATCATTAAGTAATGTATCGTCTTCAACAACTAAAATATCAAAATCAGATTTGTTGCGTTGATAGGCCTGTGGTGCAGACATAGAAAGCCATAATTTTTATAGTATTAAAACAAATTAAAGCAAATGGTAATACAAATCAATATCAAAAGCAGTGTGTAGGAAAAAAGTTAACTTTTTGAGTGTTTTGAGTGTTTTGAGTGTTTTGAGTGTTTTGAGTGTTTTGAGTGTTTTGAGTGTTTTGAGTGTTTTGAGTGTTTTGAGTGTTTTGAGTGTTTTTTCAAGCATAAACTTGTTATTGAGGAAATAACAAGTGGCGGAGTGGACGGGACTCGAACCCGCGACCCCCGGCGTGACAGGCCGGTATTCTAACCAACTGAACTACCACTCCGCAGAGATATCATT
>NZ_WTLC01000044.1:0-38877 GCF_011378875.1 Pseudoalteromonas sp. Z9A5 | reverse complement strand
AGGTATGCCAGCAAAGCAGAAGAAAGCGATGCGCAGTACAGCTTATCTTGAAAAGGTATTGAATTTATAGTGTTTTTTCATGCTCTTGCCCTGAATAAAACCCCTCGCCAAGCTAATAAAATAGAGCATGCATTAGAGTCGTTTATTTTTAAAGGACGATGGCTTCTTGCTCCATTTTTTGTTGGTTTATTATTTGCAATTATTCTATTGTTAATAAAGTTTTTTAAACAACTTTATTTGATGGGCATCGCGACATTTACAGCAACAAATCAAGAATTACTCGTTGGTATTTTAACTTTAGTTGACACTGCATTATTAGCAGGGTTGCTACTTATTATTATATTTAGTGGTTACGAAAATTTTGTTTCTAAACTTAATGTGGATAACCACGAAGACAAACCATCTTGGATGGGGAAAGTTGGATTTTCAGGACTGAAAATGAAACTGATAAGCGCTATAGTGGCTATTTCAGCTGTTGAGTTATTAAAAGTATTTATAAACTCTGGGGCACTTTCAAGTGATGAGCTACTTTGGAAAGTTATTATCCATGTTACATTTGTTATGTCTGGCGTTTTATTTGCGTTAACTGACTATTTAAATAGTAAAACTCAAAGTCATTAAAATTATAAACAATAACTAAAAGCCCAAGTAATTTACTTAGGCTTTTAGAGGGTGCTGCTCTTTCAGGAATGTAATTTGTTCAATCTAGGGCGCGATTTTATCGCGGCATGTGGTTTGTAACCTAGTGAGCCCGATAACTGCCCCTGAGTTATCCTATTGGCTTACATGCATGAACGAATAAGTAAACACCGTAAATTTCCTCGTCTTGCTCACGCACTTTACTTACATTTTTGTAGGTAATAAAGAGTCAACCCCTTTAAGTCGAGGCCAAGAGGAGAGCATGTTTGGTATTAATCCCGCGTTATCGCCTAATAATGGGAATCTCCCTACCTTGCCTAAATACCATACAAGCAGCTGAAAATTCAACCTCGAAAGATAAACATACCCTAGTTTTAGCTAGTAATTTTAAAGTGGAACCTTAATCTATTGAAGCTATTAACATTGCGAGTAAAAGCATGCATAAGGCTCAAAAGTGATTTGATTATTACTAAATTTAGCATTGTGATGGCTAAGCTCGGTGTGTTCTTTAGTAATTGATAATGCCATATTAATTACTAATTGTTGGGAGCTAAGATTAAACATACAAAGCATTTTTTGTGCACCAAGTGTTCTATAAAAAGCAAGTATGGGTTCTGGCGTATCAATAAATTCAATATCACCTTCGATTAATGTAGGTTGTTTTTTTCGCCATATCATAAACTCGCGGTATGCATTCAGAATTGAATTACTGTCGGTTGTTTGAAGTGCTACAGATTGGTGCTTATGCGCGTCATCTATTGGTAACCAAGGCTTTGTTTCACTAAATCCGGCATATTGCGTGTCTATTTGCTCCCAAGGCATCGGTGTTCTACAGCCATCACGACCTTTAAAGCTGGGCCAAAAAGTTATTCCGTATGGGTCTTGTAAATCATCAAAGGCAACATTTGCTTCACCTAGACCTAGCTCTTCTCCTTGATACATACAGACGCTGCCACGTAGAGAAGCAAGTAGGGCGGTTAACATTTTACATTGCTTAGGGTTAATTTCGTCGTTTTCACTCCAGCGGCTTGCCACACGTTCTACATCGTGGTTACTAAAAGCCCAACACGGCCAGCCCTCAAGCATATGCTGTTCTAGGGTTTGAACCGTACTTCTAATGTACTCACTTGAGCAATCATTTGTTAAAAGTTCAAAACTGTAACCCATATGAAGTTTATCACCGCCTTGCGTATATTCGGCCATCGTGGCTAATGAATCCTCTGATGATATTTCGCCTAACGATACCGTACCAGGGTATTTATTAAGTAATGAACGAATATCTTGCATAAACTCAATATTTTCTGGCTGAGTATTATTGTGATAATGATACTGAAATGCATATGGGTTATCTTCGCTAAAACCTCGACCTTGGCGTTTTTCTTTTGGTTTTGCCGGATTATCGCGAAGTTGTGCGTCGTGGTAGCAAAAATTAATGGCGTCAAGTCTAAATCCATCCACTCCTTTTTTAAGCCAAAATTCTACATTATCAAGTACAGCTTGCCTAACATCCCGGTTGTGGAAATTAAGATCTGGTTGCTCGGTTAAAAAATTATGTAAATAGTATTGCCCGCGCCGAGGCTCCCATTGCCAAGCTCCACCACCAAAAATAGAAAGCCAATTATTTGGAGCTGTTCCATCTTCTTTAGCATCGGCCCATACATACCAATCAGCTTTATCGTTTGTTAAATTATTACGGCTATCTAAAAACCATTGATGTTGATCAGATGTATGGCTTAATACCTGATCAATAATTATTTTAATATTACGATCATGTGCCTGGCTTATAAGCTCATCAAAATCGTTTAAATCGCCAAATAACGGGTCAATATCGCGATAATCGCTAATATCGTAGCCAAAATCCTTCATTGGTGATTTAAAAAATGGTGAAATCCAAATAGCATCAACGCCTAAGCTTTTAATGTAATCAATACGATTAATTATCCCTTTTAAATCTCCAATACCATCGTTGTTGCTATCTTGAAAGCTACGCGGATAAACCTGATAAATAACCGCACCTTTGTACCACTGCTTTTGGGCCATGCTTTTTTCCATCATTCCACACCGTATTTGTTTATTTTCTTGTGATTATGGATTAATCACCTTATTTGCAAAAAGCATACGTGAAGCTTGTGAAACTGTAAAAAGCCTGCATACGTATGCATTAAAATAAATACAATAAAATGATTAAAAATAAATACTTAGAACATCTTTATGATAATTAATTAATTCGATAATAGTTTACCAATTTAAAGTTTCAGTATTTCATTGCTAAAAAAATAACATAACAGATTGTAATAAAAGGGGAATATATTTGAAGCTTTACACAAAATGGTCTGACCAATTAAGCATCTAGTTTATTTGGAATGTCTTACATTTAAAATAGTAGCGTTAGTTCATTTCATTTTGTTTACATATGAGCAAGTGAGCTATAAATATTATAATGAAGTAATTTAATCAGTGGTTGCTAATGCTTAGTTGAAATTAATTTTAAATGCAATAAAATCAGTTGCTTAATTATAATTTTTTGATGTCAACGTTAATGTGAAAGCATGCTATTACTGTTGAATACGTATGCATAAATTTGTTAATAAAATAAACAAGGCGTTAATATTCATCCTGACAACAAAATTAACTCGTCTTGTTTGGCTATCACTCAAACATTAATCGCGAGTATCACAATATGGGTAACGGGAAAACATTATGTCTATGTTCAAACCAAGTATATTAACTTTGGCATTAACAGCTGCAGGCTTATCATGCTTTGCTACACAAGCTGCTCAAGAAGATACAATAAAAAAAGATGAATTAGAGGTTATTGAAGTTAAAGGCTTTCGTGGCAGTGTAGTTGAATCAATCAACACTAAACGCTTTTCTACACAAGTTGTTGAGTCTATATCAGCTGAAGATATTGGTAAACTACCAGACTCTTCGATTGCAGAGTCTATTGCGCGTTTACCTGGTTTAACAGCTCAGCGCCTTGATGGTCGAGCGAGCCGAGTAACGATTCGTGGTTTTGGCGAAAACGAAAGTGGCACTACATTTAACGGTCGCGAACAGGTATCGATTAGTGATAACCGTGGTGTTGAGTTCGATCTTTACCCATCAGAAATAATGAGTGGCGTAACTGTTTATAAAACGCCAAGCGCAAATATAGACGCTGAAGGTATTGCTGGTGTTATTAACATGCAAACAGTTAAACCTTTAAGTAAAGGTGAGCGTGTTATACAGGTTAATGGCCAATATGAGCAAACTAGTTTTGAAAAACTAAACCCCGATGGTAACGATGATGGTTTCCGTGGCACCATTTCTTATATCGATCAGTTTGCTGACGATACCATTGGTGTAGCAATTGCTTTAAATACGATGAGCTCTCCAAATCAAGAAAAACGCTGGAACTCATGGGGGTACCCAGAGTTTACAAATAACGGAAATGATTATTCAATATTAGGTGGTGCAAAACCTTACGTGCGTTCATCCACACTTGAACGTGACTCTGCAATGCTTGTATTAGAAGCAGCCCCTAACGATAAGCTACATATGACGTTTGATGCATTATATGTAGATTTCACTGATGAAAAAATACTTCGAGGTATAGAGATCCCATTTGCTTGGGGACAAGGTGTCATTGATCCTACAAGTATTGAAGTTGATGAAGCATCTGGCTTTATTACAAGCGCGACCTCACAAGGGCAGCGTGTTGTTGTTCGTAATGATTATGAAGAACGTAAAGCTGAGTTAACTGCATTTGGCTTTAATACTAAATATGATATTGATGATTCGTGGTCTATAGAATTTGATGCAAGCTACTCACAAGTAGATCGTAAAATTTGGAGTATTGAGAGTTATTCAGGTACAGGACGTGGTGACTCACGTGGTGTTGCTGATAACTTAGGTTATATATTTAACGGCGGTAATACAGGGGCTACATTTTCACATGAACTTGATTACAGTGATTATAGCTTAATTCAGTTAGGTGGTCCGCTTTCGTGGGGTGCAAGTTCTGCACTTAATGATAAATACGGTATAACGGGTACTGAGTACGAAAATCAAGCGCAAGATGGTTTTATCAACGCGCCTACAATTGATGATGAACTAACAACGCTCAAATTTGCCGCATCTAAAGTACTTGAAAATGATTACTTAAGTTCGATTGAATTTGGCTTATCGTATCGTGAACGTGAAAAATCTAAGAGCTCTGAAGGTTACTTTATGACGCTATCTGGTTTCTCCCTAAACAATCCGGGTATGCTTGGCGTACCTGAACAATACCGTAATGGCAGTGTTGATTTAGGCTTTATTGGCATGGGCGCTATGATTGCTTATGACACCAATGGTCTTGTTGATGACGGTTACTACGATTTACTCGCAGAGAGCTTGACTAACCCAAGCCATGCAACTAAATCTTGGACTGTTAAAGAAGAAGTTACCTCAGCTTTTATTCAAGCAAATATAAATGCAGAAGTTAATGGGTTAGCGCTGACAGGTAATGTAGGCGTTCGTTATATTCAAAGTGAGCAATCGTCGCAAGGTAATGCGTTTGGTTCTGTTAATGGTTTAGTTTTAACATCACCAACAGATATTAGTCACGATTACTCAAATGTATTGCCTAGCTTAAACTTGTCATTAGCACTTGATGATCAGCAAACAGTTCGTTTTGGTGCAGCTAAAACTATTTCTCGCCCACGCTTAGATGAAATGAATGCGTCAGTTAACGCTTCATATAACCAAACACCAGACGAGAATGGTAACTACTGGTCTGTATCGGGGGGAAATCCAGAGCTTGAAGCGAAAGAAGCGACAGGTTACGACCTTACTTACGAAAACTATTTTAGTGATGAAGGCTACTTCTCAACTGCATTTTTCTATAAAGATTTAACACAGTGGATTTTTGACGGCACGTATGAAATTGACATGACGGGTGTTGAAGACCCTTCAACAGGTCAGTTACCAGCAACTTCAGCGGGTACTGGTAGCGGTAAAGTAAACGGTGGCGGAGGGGATCTTTGGGGCTATGAGTTATCGCTTGCGTTACCTTTTAAAATATTTCACCCGTCACTTGAAGGGTTCGGCATTATTGCTAGTCATACTGGTATAGAGTCAGATATTGAAGATCAAAACGGCAATGAATATGAGCTACCTGGGCTTTCAGATAAAATTCAAAGCTTAACCGTTTACTATGAAATGCATGGTCTGCAATTACGTACGAGTATGCGTAAACGTAGTGCGTTTAAAGGCGATGTGTATGGTCTTGGTTTTAATACTGATCAAGTTGATATTTTAGGTGAAACAATTTGGGACGTTCAAGCCGGTTATGATTTCAGCGAAGCTGGTATTACAAGCCTTGAAGGTTTATCTGTTCACTTCCAAGTACAAAATTTAACGGAAGAACCATTTACGTCGCTTTCTGGAGACAATGCTCTACAAGTTCGTGATTACCAAGATTATGGACGTACCTACTTATTGGGCTTTAGTTACAAGCTTTAATAAAATTGTGTATATAAGCTCTTGTAAATTACTACAAGGGCTTTCTTATCGTTACTTTACCTAACCGATTAATCATATTCGATTTAATAAAAACGTGGATAATAATATGAAACCAGTAAAACACGTCGTAATAGCCGGTGGTGGTACTGCAGGTTGGATAACTGCAGCATTGCTTAATAAAGTGTTAGGGAAAGTAATTAATATCACATTAATAGAATCATCTGCTATTGGTACTGTGGGTGTGGGGGAAGCGACTATCCCTCCTATTTTGCAACTTAATAATGCACTAGGTATTAACGAGCAAGAGTTTATAAACGCGACTAACGCGACAATTAAACTAGGTATTGAGTTTGAAAACTGGGAAAAAACATCGCACAGTTATATGCATGCTTTTGGTGCAATTGGAAAAGACTTCCCGTTTTGTGACTTCTATAATTTTTGGCTAAAAGGGCAAATACAGGGCAGTAAAGATGAACTCTGGGATTTTTCATTAAATTATCAGGCGGCAAAAAATCATAAATTTTCCCCTATTAACAGTATTCCTAATACACAATTGCCAGGCATTAGTTATGCGTATCATTTTGATGCAACCCTGTATGCTGAGTTTTTAAAACGTCTTGCTATAAAGCGCGGTGTAAATCATATAGATGCCAAAATAGGTAATATCACACAATGCCCAACAACAGGTAATGTAAAAGCAATCAGACTTGATGATAGCAAGCAAATAACAGGGGATTTATTTATAGATTGCACAGGGTTGTGCGCACTATTAATTGGGCAAACGCTAAATACAGGGTTTATTGATTGGTCACATTATTTACCGTGCGACAGGGCAGTTGCGGTGCAAACAAAATCAAACGACGAGTTAAAACCTTATACCCGCTCAATTGCGCATAATGCAGGCTGGCAGTGGCAAATTCCGTTGCAAAGCCGAATAGGCAACGGCTTAGTATATTGCAGTCGTTATTTATCTGATGATGATGCAAAGCAGTTGTTACTTAATAACTTACCAAGTGACCCAATAACAGAGCCTCGATTAATTAAATTCAAAACAGGACGTCGAATCAAACAATGGCACAAAAATGTAGTTGCGATTGGTTTATCGAGTGGCTTTTTAGAACCACTGGAATCTACAAGCATTCATTTAATTCAAACCGCAGTTACACGGCTCATTAAATTATTTCCGCATGATGAAATAAGTGATGTATTAGTGGATGAATTTAATAAACAAAGTGTGGCTGAAATAGAGCATATACGCGATTTTATTATATTGCATTACAAACTAACTAAGCGGGAAGATTCTCTATTTTGGCGACAATGCATGCAAATGAGTGTCCCAGACTCATTGACCCATAAACTTAATTTATTTAAGCAAACCGGTAAGATAATACGCGAAAACGATGAGTTATTTGCTGAAATTGCATGGCAACAAGTGATGATTGGGCAAGGCTTAATACCTAGTGATTATTGTACTATTGTTGACTCCCTAACGGAGGAGCAGTTAATTGATTTATTCATTAACTTAAAAACATTAATAAATTCGACCGTTGAAAAACTTTCGACTCACAAAGAGTTTATAAGCAGTATTAAAAGGGCATTATAATGAGACTTATAAAACAAATACTTTTACTGTTTTTATGTACTCTATCAAGCACTTCTTATGGACTGAATGTCGAGCCATCTAATTGGTGGGTGGGCATGAAAAAAAACACAATAACTTTAATGTTACATGAGCCAAATATTGCAAATACCCAGTTTAAGCTTTTACCTTATAAAGAGGTTGAATTAACCAAAATTACGCGTACCGGAAATCCTAATTACATATTTTTACATGTAACCATAAGCGATAAAGCCCAAGCGGGTTCTTTAAAATTTAATAGTCGTAATAATAATTTCAGTTTTCCCTTGTTGGATAGAAAAAAGCACAGTGCTGAGCGTCGAGGTTTTAGCAGCGTAGATACACTTTATTTAATTAACCCAGATCGTTTTGCTAATGGTGACAAAAAAAATGACACTGTGAACGGTATGTTGGAAGCGATAAATCCAACATTTAAAGGGGGGCGACATGGTGGTGACATTCAGGGTGTTATTAACGCGTTACCATATTTAAAGGATTTAGGCGTTACACAGTTATGGTTAACTCCTGTGCTAGAAAATAATATGCCCGATTACTCCTATCATGGTTATGCTATTACCGACTTTTATAAAGTGGACCCGCGCATGGGTTCAAACTCACTTTATAAGTCACTTTCTGCAAAGGCTAAAGAGCAAGGGATTGGTCTTGTTATGGACATGGTGCTAAATCATATTGGCTCCAGACACAAATGGATGAGAGATAAACCAACACAAAATTGGATTAATTTTGGTGGTGAATTTAATAATGGTAAAAATGCGACAAGCCATGCTCGTCAAACAATCCAAGACCCACACGCAAGCGATTATGATAAACGCCAGTTTAACGATGGTTGGTTTGTAGCAAGCATGCCTGATTTAAATCAACGGCAGCCACTTTTAAGTGAATATTTAATTCAAAATGCTATTTGGTGGATTGAATACGCTGATCTAAGCGGTATTCGAGTCGATACATATTCATATTCCGACAACGTATTTTTAAGTGATTGGACTAAAGCCATTATGAACGAGTATCCACACTTTAATATTGTAGGTGAAGAGTGGACATCAAACCCAGCGATTGCCTCTTACTGGCAACGCGGGAAAGTAAACCAAAACGGTTATACGTCAAGCTTGCCGAGTGTTATGGATTTTTCATTGCAGGAGGCGTTAATACAGGGACTTAATGAACAAGAAAGCTGGAGTACTGGCTGGATTAAAGTATATCAATCTCTTGCAAACGACTTTTTATACCCAGATACAAATAACATGATGGTATTTGCTGACAACCACGATATGAGTCGTGTTTACACTGAACTTAAACAAGACTTAGCCAAAGCAAAAATAGCAATGACCATGCTATTGACGACACGCGGGATCCCACAAATTTACTACGGTACAGAGATACTGCTCGATAACAGACTGAGCAAAGATCATGGGGATATACGCATAGATTTCCTAGGTGGGTTTGAAAATCAGCAAGCCAATGTATTTACAGGTCAAGGGTTAACAGCTGATCAGCAAAGTATGCATAGCATGATGTCTACACTACTCAATTTTAGAAAAACCAGCCCAGCGATCATTCATGGTAAATTGATACACTTTAGCCCAAAAAATGGCGTATATAGTTATGCACGACTTAGTGATGAGCAAGTTATTTTAGTATTTTTAAATAAAAATACTGAAGCGGTTAACCAAAACCTTGATTACATGAATGAAGTTTTACCAATAAATGCAGAAGCTAAAAATATACTTAGCAACGAAATGCACATACTCAAAAGCAAAATCACACTAAAACCAATGAGCGCTACCGTATTGGTGATTAACAAATAATGAATTAGCCCGTGAATACGTATGCAGCCACTGTATGGTGGCTGCTGTTATCTTTAGTATAAAGCTATCACTGATATATAAATGACACACACAATGAAAAAAACAATGTATGCCCTCCTATTGCTCTGCAGTGCACTTTTAATAAATGCATGTACTGATGATGGAAAAAAAACGCAAGCACACGTTATTGTGCCAAAGAAAAATGAGCTAACCAAGCCTGTTGTTTATCAGGTTTTTACGCGTCTATTTGGTAATGTGAATACTGAAAATAAGCCTTGGGGAACGATAGAGCAAAATGGAATAGGTAAATTTGCTGACTTTAACGATGCTGCACTTAAAGGCATAAAAGAGCTGGGGACAACTCATATTTGGTACACCGGTGTATTACACCACGCTCTTGTGGGTGATTATACTCAATACGGTATAACACAAGACGACCCCGATGTTGTAAAAGGTCGGGCTGGTTCGCCATATGCAATTAAAGATTACTATGATGTAAATCCTGATTTAGCAATAGATGTTGTCAATAGACTCGATGAATTTAGTGCACTAATTGAGCGTACTCATAAACACGGTATGAAAGTTGTTATTGATATCGTGCCAAACCATGTTGCTCGAAATTATCATTCTGTTGCAAAACCTAAAGGTGTTAAAGATTTTGGTGAGCAAGATGATACCAGCAAAGTGTATGATAAAAATAATAATTTTTATTATGTACCTGAACAGTCTTTTCAGGTTCCTTCATCGGCGTCTTACCAGGTATTAGGTGGTAACAGTCATCCGTTAGCAGATGGTTTTTTTGACGAAACACCCGCCAAATGGACTGGTAATGGTGCTCGCTCTCCAAAACCAGATATGAATGATTGGTATGAAACAGTTAAAATTAACTATGGAGTAAAGCCGGATGGCAGCTATGATTTCCCGACATTACCTAAAGAACTAGAAAACCAAGATTACCGTGCTCATTATGCATTTTGGCAAAATAAAGAATTGCCTAATAGTTGGTATAAATTTAGAGATATCATTCTTTATTGGCTAGAAAAAGGTGTTGATGGCTTTAGGTATGATATGGCTGAGATGGTGCCTGTAGAATTTTGGAGTTTTTTAAACTCATCTATAAAAATGCAAAAACCTGATGCATTTTTACTTGCCGAAGTTTATAACCCTCAGATGTACCGCCCCTATATTTACCAAGGTAAAATGGACTACCTATACGATAAAGTTGGTTTTTACGATACGTTAAAAGCAATTATGCAAAATAGGCAGCCCGCAAAGACTATTTTTGATGCGCACACACAAGTTGCCGATATTGAACAGCATATGCTGCACTTTTTAGAGAACCATGACGAACAACGTATTGCGAGCCCTGACTTTGCAGGAAAAGCAATTTGGGGTAAACCTGCAATGGTGGTTTCAAACCTTATTAGTCGTGCACCAACCCTATTATATTTTGGTCAAGAAGTAGGTGAAGATGGCTCTGAAAATGCAGGTTTTGGCTCATCAACCCGCACCAGTATTTTTGACTACATTGGTGTACCTGCACATCAAGCATGGATGAATAATGGCAAATTTGATGGCGCTAATCTAACCCCTGAACAGTCAAGCCTTCGCCAATATTACAAATCAATTATGGCGTTAAATAGCATTCCCGCTGTTGTTGGCGGCGATATGCATAAATTAAGCGTGGTAGGAAGTGAAGCCGTGGTTGCTTTTGTACGTTCAATAGGTCATCAATCAATTTTTGTGATTAGTAACTTCAGCGAACAAACGCAAAGCATAACGGTGACTTTAAATAAAAATCAAATAAGTAAATTAAATACAACAGATGCTTTGCACGATTTACTTGAGGATCATAATGATATTTGGATAACAAAAAATGCTAATGGCGCTTCATTCACTCTCATTCTAAATGCACTTAGTAGCGCGGTATTAACAAAGAAGGCAAATGATGAATAACAATAATAATACTCATAACAGCAATAAACCAAATCTAAACTTTTGGCAGATATGGAATATGTGCTTTGGCTTTTTAGGTATTCAATTTGGTTTTGCGCTTCAAAACGGTAATGTGAGCCGTATTTTTCAAACCCTTGGTGCGCAAGTCGACGATATTCCTATTTTATGGGTTGCAGCACCGCTAACTGGTTTAATCGTGCAACCAATAATTGGTTATTGGAGTGATAAAACATGGGGACGTTTTGGTCGTCGTCGTCCATTTTTATTTTTAGGTGCAGTGCTAACAACTATTGCACTATTTATTATGCCGCATTCGCCAACACTTTGGATAGCCGCTGGTATGTTGTGGATTATGGATGCGTCTATCAACGTTACTATGGAACCATTTAGAGCACTCGTAGGGGATAACTTACCAGAAAAGCAACGTGCGACAGGTTATGGTTTGCAAAGTTTTTTTATTGGTATTGGTGCTGTTTTAGCGTCAGCGCTACCATGGATGATGACTAATTGGTTCGATGTTAGCAACACCACAGTCATCGGTGAGATACCAAATTCCGTTAAGTATTCATTTTATTGGGGAGGCGTTGTTCTATTAGCGGCAGTGCTATGGAGCGTTGCAACAACAAAAGAATATACCCCTGAGCAATTAAATAAATTTGAAGAGCAAAAAGGTCAGTATCAACCAATTGAAATTGCTGATATTAATTATAATAAAGGCGGCATTGTATTTATCGTATTAGGTTTTTCGATACTTGCGCTTGTTATGGGCTTGGCGCTTGAGAAAGAACTTTATTTATTAGCTGGTGGCTTACTTGTCTTTGGTATTGTGCAGTGGATTGCAGGTTTATTAAAAACTAAAAACCATACCCAAGGTGGCTTTTACCAAGTAGTACAAGATGTATTTACAATGCCAGCCGCCATGAAACAACTGGCTTGGGTACAATTTTTTAGTTGGTTTACTTTATTTGCTATGTGGATTTATACCACGTCGGCAGTGACTAGCTTTCATTATGGTAGTAGCGATACTACGTCAAAAGCGTTTAATGATGGCGCTGATTGGGTAGGCATTTTGTTTGCCGCTTATAATGGTTTTGCAGCAATTGCGGCTATGTGTATTCCATTTTTAGTTAGGTTGTTGGGATTAAAAGGCGCGCATTGCTTAAATTTATTATTAGGTGCGTTGGGGCTTGCAAGCTTTATGTTTATAAGCTCTCCTCAAATGCTGCTTATTCCTATGATTGGTGTTGGTTTTGCGTGGGCCTCTATTTTGTCACTGCCTTATGCAATGTTAAGTAACTCGTTGCCGAGTAACAAAATGGGCGTATACATGGGCATATTTAACTTCTTCATTGTTATTCCACAGCTACTTGCAGCCAGTATTTTAGGTCTTATTTTACGCCATGCGTTTTCTAATCAGCCTATTTATGCCTTGTTAATTGGTGCTGCGTCTTTTGTGTTGGCAGCAATTGCTGTCATGCGTGTTAAAAATTCTAATTAAGAGTAAAAAATGAAAAACTATAATTCAATAACAATCTCATTATTAGCTCTTGGGTTAACTGCATGTGGTGCTCAAGACATTGACAATTTACAAACATCTAAAGCAGCGGCGCCAGGTGCTCCGGGTAGCGACCCATTTTGGTCTTATGCAGGTAAAACGGGTATTGGTACATCTTATGAGCAATACCAAAATGGTCAATATACAAATGATGCATCTACTGGCACCGTATCTAAAGTTTGGTTTTCTATTGCAAAGGGCATGATCACCGAAACTATGTTTGGTCTTATTCACCAAGCGCAGATAAAAGATATGCAGTTTGTAGTAACAGGAAAAAATTTCACAGTTAGTGAAGCAGACGATCTTGATGTAACAATTGATTACTTATACAAAGACAAGCAAGGTCGTCCTTTATCACTTGCTTATAAAATAGTAAGTAAAGATAAACAAGGTAGATTTACACTCGAAAAACACGTATTCACCGATCCTGATGGGCAAAGCTTATTTGTTCGAAGCGTTTTTAATACTGAACTTAAAGATGTTAAAGCCTATGTTGTTGTAAATCCATATATTGATAATAACGGTCTTGATGATTTTGCAAAAACTACCGATCAAGGCTTAGTTGCTTGGCAAGATGACAACTACTTAACATTGCAATCAAGTACTAAATTTGGCATAAAAACGGTTGGCTTTACCGGTATAAGTGATGGTTTGAATGAGCTGAAAAATTCAAAATCATTAAATACCACTTACAGTAATACCGGTGAACAGTCAGGTAATGTCAGCATGCTTGCTGAACTTGGTAGCATCGAACGCAATACTACGTTTGATTTAGTGCTTAGTTTTGCACATAGCGAGCAACAAAGTGCGGAGCAGGGCACTCAAACATTAGCAAAAGGCTATCAAACTGTACTTGATAACTTTAACGGTAAAGGTGCGTCGCTTGGTTGGCAAGATTACTTACAAAGTCTGACACCTATTGATAAAATGGCTGAGCAAACAGCCGACAACGGCAAGTTACTTTATACCAGTGCAATGGTATTAAAAGCGCAAGAAGATAAAACACATGCAGGGGCACTTATTGCGTCACTGTCTAACCCGTGGGGCGAAACAGTATCGGCTAAAACAGGTTCAACAGGCTACAAAGCAGTGTGGGTACGAGACTTTTACCAAGTAGCGATGGCGTTTATGGCACTGGGTGATACCGCAACTGCAAAAACGGCATTTGAATACCTTGAAAAAGTACAAGTTAATAGTAAAACGCCAGGTAATAATGGTGATAGTGGCTGGTTTTTACAAAAAACACACGTTGATGGTGAGCTTGAATGGGTTGGTGTACAGCTTGATCAAACTGCGATGCCTATAATGCTCGCGTGGAAATTAAACAAAGCAAACGTACTTAGCGACGCAGAGCTTAAAGACTGGTACGCACGTATGCTAAAACCAGCCGCTGATTTTTTAGTAGATGGTGGGCTCGCTAAAATTTTATGGAATGATACACAAATTACGCCACCATCAACGCAACAAGAACGCTGGGAAGAACAAAGTGGCTATTCCCCATCAACCACCGCAGCCGTTGTAGCAGGTTTAATTACCGCTGCAGATATTGCGAAAATGGCAGGCGATACTAAAAATGCAAAACGTTACCTTGCAACAGCCAAGCGTTATAACGCAGACATAGAAAAAATGATGTTTACTACCAATGGCAATTTAGAATCAAAAGCCACTGATGGTGAATATTTTATTCGCATTGGGCAAGATGAAAATGCGAACTCAAATACAATCATTAACGCAAACAATGGGCGAGAGGGCTTTAACAAAAAACAAATTTTGGATGGTGGGTTTTTAGAATTAGTTCGCTATGGCGTTCGTGATGCACTGGCACCAAGTATTGTAAAAACACTGCCAGAATACGATGACGAAACACTCGCCGACAATTTACAAGTTAAGTATAGCTTTAAGTTTAGCGATGGTAGCGGTTCATTTGCAGGGTATCGCCGCTATGGCAACGATGGCTATGGTGAAGACGAAGTAACGGGTACAAACTACGCTGAAAACGGCAGTAATACGCCAGGGCAACGCGGTCGTGTATGGCCTTTTTTTACAGGTGAACGAGGGCACTATGAAATTGCAGCAGCTAATGCAAATAATACACTTAATAATGAAAAACAAGCCGAAATCAAAAACAACTATGTAAAAGGACTCGAACAATTCGCTAACCAAGGGATGATGCTACCAGAGCAAGTATGGGACGGTGTAGGAGTTAACAAATCAGGCTACACGCTTGGTGAGGGGACTAACTCCGCAACACCACTTGCTTGGACTCACGCCGAATATATTAAGCTAGTACGCTCATTAAGTGATATGCAGGTATGGGATTATTACCCTGTTGTAACAGAACAACTTAAATGATTGTTAAAATAATGCTCTTCAATCGCTGTAATTATTAGGGTGTATTGACCTTTTACGATTGATTCTTCAGTTTTATGTTTGGCATTTAGGCAAGGCAGAGTCTATGTAGTGTGTTTGTTCCCTATAAAGAGGCAATAACGCAGCATAAATGCAAGACATGCGCTGTCCAAAGGGTCTTCCTAAGAGCGTCAACTCTTTGTTACCTACATGGATGTGGGTCTGTCTATTGAACACAACTTTTTTGTCTGTTGAATTGATATTAACAATTCGGCAGATTCGACCATTTTTTATCTAATTCACTTCTTTGCGCCATATTTTGCTGCTAATAACCCTGACAGGAATAAACGCTTTAATGATGGCAATTCGTAAAATATTATCACTGTGCTGCAAATGTAAATTTTCTACTTTGGTTGCATCTGTTTTCCATGTTTTCTGAAACTCCTCTGCACGTCACCGAAGTTCGTAGTACCTTACTAATTTATGGATATCTTCAGCTATATTTACGGGCGCTGTCGTATATAAAGTCCAACATAATGGGGGGGTCGTAATTTTCCTGTCATCTGATCACATTGACGCTTAATGTAGATGACTCTTGCCCTTGAACTCACTTAGGCTTGGCTAGTGTTATATGTTGATAACTCAGTGTATTCGAGCCTAACGCGCTTTTCTTCCAGCGGGCTCTTGATTACGCCTATTGGCAAGCTAGAACATATAATAAGAGACTTGCTGTGGGCAAACAACATCCAGTAATGTGGTTCTAATGTGGGAAAGCCTAAACATCGACTCTAATGGTGGCTGGTATTATGTTCGGTAGTGTAAAGCTTTAACTAAAGAACAAAAAAGTAAGTACAAGCATTAAATCCAATTATACAATTTTAGCCCATGCTTACTCATATAAGAATTTTCTATAATAGTGTGTGTATTAATTTAAGAATTTCAATTAGAGTCAAAGCAAATTTAACTTGAACCTCTTGGGATTAAAATTGGGGGAAGTAGGGTACTTTTTACTTCTTCGCCGCGTATGAGTTTTAATAAATTCTCAACCAGCATTTGTCCTGCAATAGTTGTATTTTGTTCTACAGTGGTCAGTGGTGGATTTACATAACTCGCAATGGCTATATTATCAAAACCTATAATGGCTACATCTTTTGGTATGTCGATATTTGCTTCTTTAAGTGCACGAATTGCACCAATGGCAATCAAGTCACTTGCAGCAAACAATGCATTAAATTTTATATTATTAGCAATAAGCGAACGAGTGGCGTGATAACCAGATTCTTCAGTTGATATTGCGTTAGCCATTTTACGTTCGTTTATTTTTATTTTATTAGTAAGTAACTCATCTTTAAAACCCTGGAAACGGGAAAAAAATTCAGGACTATGATCGGAAGCATCGCCAATAAATGCGCAGTCGGTGCGGTTATGGGCAATAAAATGTGTAGCAGCTAATTTTCCGCCTGTGTAGTTATCGCAACATACAGTTAAGTCTGGACGGTTATCAACCGTTGCACCCCAGCATACAAATTTAGTATTTTGTTCTAGTAAGGTTTTAAACTTTGGTTGAAAGTCGATGTAATCACCATAACCGAGCAAAATAATACCATCTGCTCTGTGGCTATCTTCATAATCAGCTTGCCAATCTGCACTAGCGGACTGAAACGACACCAATAAATCGTAACCCTCTTGGGCACAAGCACGCGTAATACTACCTAACATTGCTAAAAAGAAAGGGTTAATCTGTGATTCGTCGGAAGTGGGATCTTCAAAAAGAAGTAATGCAAGTGTACTGCTTTGTTGAGTGCGTAAGTTACTGGCATTTTTGTCCACTTTATAGTTAAGCTTTTTTGCAATGTCGTAGACGCGCTTTCGTGTTTCTTCATTCACAAGATGGCTATTGCGTAAAGCACGAGATACAGTTGATTGAGAGACCCCTGCATAGTGGGCAATATCAAATGAGGTAGCTTTACCTTTCATTGTGACAACTTAATTAAAGTGATAAATAATAGTGCCATTCTCGTTTATTAATTAATTTTTTCAAGCTTTTTATATTTAAACTGATTTTTTTATTGATTTGGCAATGACACCGGTGTCATAATGGTTTCGTTTTATCATTTTGTTGTCAAAACGTATTGGCTGCCTATTTTAATATAAGCAGTATTTTTTACTGTGATAGCTGCTTTAGGGTGATAGCCTAAAGTAAATAAATACCAATGGTTTACCGTTGTAGAATAATAAGCATTAGTCGCTTAAACAAAAGAGATAACACCATGAGCTTACACTCTTCTACCGAATTTGATCCCATCTTAGTTGCTGACGTCGGCGGCACAAATGCTCGCTTTGCGTTAATAACCGCTTTTGACGAAACAAACAATCAATTTATTATAGAGCATAACAATACATTTCCTAGCGCTGATTTTAGCTCACTTGAGAGCGCATTAGAGCAGTACTTATCAAGTGTTTCTCATATTACACCAAAACGTGCGTGCTTAGCTGTAGCCGGTCCTATAAAAGCAGGGCAGGTGCATTTAACCAACTTAGGTTGGCATTTTAGTGTAAATGAATTTAAACAGCATTTTAATTTAGAGCAGTTGGAAGTTATAAATGACTTTGCAGCATTTGCTTATGCAGCACCTTATTTAGATCCTCAAAAAAATATTACAGTTAAAACGGGTCAAGCTGATGAAAATGCAAACATTGGTGTTATGGGTCCTGGTACTGGTTTTGGTGCAGCGTGTTTGGTAAGAACATTACATTCTACTTCAGTATTAAGTTCTGAAGGTGGGCATATCTCGCTTGCTGCGGTTAATGAGCTAGATACTGCACTCATTCAAGAATTGCGAAAAGAACATCCTCATGTATCAGTAGAAACCGTGTTTTCGGGTCCTGGTATTGCACACTTATATAAAGCAATGGCGGCAGTTAAAGGCGTTAATGCAAAAAACCTTGATGCAGCACAAATTAGTAGTTTAGCTAACAGTGGTGAATGCGAAGTATGTGATGCTACATTAAATCAATTTTGTGATTGGATAGGCAGTGTAGCGGGTGATTTAGCATTGGCTTATGGTGCATTAGGTGGTTTGTTTATTGGTGGTGGTATACTGCCTCGTATGCAATCTCGTTTACTGGAAAGTCGTTTTGTTGAACGATTTTCACAAAAGGGTATTATGTCGCAATATACAGGGCAAATTCCTGTAACTCTTGTAACACAAGATAATATTCCACTAATTGGTGCCGCAGCGTGTTTGCACAACAGCAAATAAGGGTTTTTCCTTATTTGCTTCTGGAAAAATAGAGTGATGAAAAAAGTAACAATAAACAGTGTGGCAAGCCACGCTGGTGTTTCTAAAAAAACCGTATCACGCGTTTTAAATAACGAACCTAATGTAAGTGCGGCAACACGTGAAAAGGTACTTGCGGTATTTAAAGAGCTCGATTACACCCCAAATCCAATTGCTCGTGGGCTCGCCCAAAATCGCAGTTTTATAATTGGTTGTCTCTACGATAATCCAAGTAAAAGTTATATTACGCGTGTTCAAACAGGGGCATTGGCAGCCTGTCAAGAAAATCACTACAACTTACTTATTCATCCGTGTGAATTTAGAGGCGAAGAATTAATTAATAACGTTGAGCAGTTATTACAAACATCGCGTCTTGACGGTATTGTATTAACGCCACCTTTTGGTGATTTTGCAGAGTTGGTGAACCTTTTAAAATCGAAAAACATTCCTTATGCCAGAGTTGCTTCTGCGGTATTGCAAGATGATTCTATTTCTGTTCGCAGTAACGATGAGCAAGGGGCTTTTGAAATAACAGAGCATTTAATTAGGCTTGGTCATAAATCAATTGCGTTTATTAAAGGTCACCCAGATCACAGTGCTACACAACAACGTTTTAAAGGTTATAGGCGCTCATTAGCAAGCCACGGAATAGAATTTGACGAGCGTTTAGTAGAAGAGGGTAACTTTAGTTATCATTCAGGTGTAGATAGTGCGCGAAGTATTTTAGATTTATCACCAAGACCAACGGCTGTATTTGCATCGAACGATTACATGGCAGCAGCTGTATTAAAACTGGCTACTCAAAGGCGTTTAGCTGTCCCAGATGATATATCTATTGCTGGATTTGATAACGCGCCAATCGCTCGCCATATTTGGCCAGGGCTAACAACAATTGCACAGCCTGTTGAAGAAATGACTAAACAAGCCGTTACTCAACTTATTTCCCATATTTCGAATCCCCAAGAACAACCATATCAAGTAACTCTTGAATCACGTTTGATAACGCGAGAGTCTACCGCGCAAGTTAAAAGTTAATATAAATATTTTTCACAGTAGCCCGAATATGAGTGACGCTTATTCGGGCTTTTTTATGCTCAAAACTTGCTAAAAATACACTTATACCTAAAAATTAAAGCATTGACTAAAGGTCATGCTAAAAAGTTAGTTTATTTTTAATAGCTAGGGTTGACACCGGTGTCATTGCTATGCGTTAATACAGTGACACCGGTGTCAGGGTTGTTGTGAGAGGCTCCTTGGTAGCGTACCTTTGAACGGGTAAGTCAAAGATGCTCAGTACAGTTATTTACGTGGAGTCTATAATTGTTACTGAGCCTTTATCCTCTAACTAATAGAGATGAGTAAAATTATGTTGCATCCTCGAATCCAAGAAGTTACCCAACGCGTTATCGAACGCAGTAAAAACACCCGTCAAGCCTATTTAGATCGCATTTCGCACGCTAAAAAACAAACAAGAGTTCGTGCTGGATTAGGCTGCGGAAATATAGCTCATGTTATGGCTGCTTGTAGCACCGATGACAAAGCGCGCCTTAAATCTGATGAGCAACCAAACCTTGCTATCATCAATTCATATAACGATATGTTATCGGCACACGTGCCATACAAAGATTACCCAGATTTAATTAAAAGCATTGCAACCAAGTACGATGCTACAGCACAAGTTGCTGGCGGTGTACCTGCAATGTGTGATGGCGTTACGCAAGGGCGTGACGGCATGGAACTATCACTTTTTTCTCGTGATGTTATTGCTATGTCTACAGCAATATCGCTTTCGCACGATGTGTTTGACGGCGTTTTTTGTTTAGGCGTATGTGACAAAATAGTCCCAGGGCTATTAATTGGTGCACTTTCGTTTGGTCATTTACCTGTATTCTTTTTACCTGCAGGTCCAATGCAGTCTGGTATTCCAAATAAAGAAAAAGCCCGTATTCGTCAAAAATTCGCACAAGGTTTAGTAAGCCGTGAAGACTTATTAGAAGCTGAAAGCGCCTCGTACCACAGCGCGGGTACTTGTACGTTTTACGGTACTGCAAATTCAAATCAAATGTTAATGGAAATAATGGGCTTGCACCTTCCGGGTAGCTCGTTTATTAATCCTTACACTGAATTACGAGATGGCTTAACAGGTAACGCTGTAGAAACCATGCTTAAGCAGCTTACAGATGACAAAGAAAGCCCATGTTTAGCTGACGTAATTAGTGAAAAAACAATTATCAATGGCCTAGTTGGTTTGTTATCTACGGGTGGCTCAACTAATCACGCAATTCATATAGTAGCAATTGCAAAAGCTGCTGGTATTCAGATTACATGGAAAGACATGTCTGATTTATCAGCAGAAGTTCCATTATTAACACGTATTTACCCTAATGGTTCTGCTGATGTAAACCACTTTCAAGCTGCTGGCGGTATGGGTTTCTTAATGCGAGAACTAGCAAGTGCTGGTTTCCTTCATACTGATGTTAAAACTATGCTTGGTGATGGTCTTGCTCCGTATATGACTGAGCCTCGTCTTGATAAAGACGACAGCCTGATCATGAGTAACTCAACCGGTCCGACTAAAGTTAAATGGGTAGATTGCCCAGCAAATTCTCATGACGAAGAAGTACTTCGTCCTGTGAATAACCCTTTTAGCAAGCAAGGTGGTTTACAACTACTTACGGGTAACTTAGGTAAAGCAGTTATTAAAGTATCGGCTGTTGCTATTGAGCATCAGGTTGTTACAGCACCTGCAAAAGTATTTAGCTCGCAAAGTGCTCTACAAGATGCATACACTCGTGGCGAGTTAAACCAAGACTTTATTGCCGTGTTGAAAGAGCAGGGCCCTAAAGCGAAAGGTATGCCAGAGCTGCATAAATTAACGCCTGTAATGGCAACGCTTCAAGATGAAGGCTTTAAAGTGGCAATTGTTACCGATGGTCGTATGTCGGGTGCATCAGGCAAAGTGCCTGCAGCTATTCACTTAGCACCAGAAGCGGTAGAAGGCGGCATTATTGCTAAAATATTAGAGGGTGATTTAGTTACTCTTAATGCGCCAAACGGAATATTAAAAGTACACGTAAGCGAGGAAGAACTTGCTAAACGTGAACTACAACTAAGTGAGCCAAGTTTAACATTTGGTACAGGCAGAGAACTATTTACTGGATTTAGAAATATCGTAAGCAGCGCTGATTTAGGCGCGAGTGCTTTTGGACTTGAATAAATATTAGCCATACTGGGTAATGAGGAACAAGTAATGAGTATTGAAAAAATCTTAGCATCGGCACCTGTAGTGCCAGTGGTTGTAATCGAAAAATTAGAAGATGCAGCACCACTTGCAAGAGCGTTATACAACGGAGGCCTAAAAGCCTTAGAAATAACACTACGTACACCTATTGCAGCAGAAGCTGTAAAGCTAATGAAAGCAGAAGTACCAGAAGCTTATGTAGGTACAGGTACTGTTGTTGATAAAGCAAGCTTTGATCTTTCAGTAGCCGCTGGTGCAGATTTTATGGTTAGTCCAGGTGTAAGCGATGAGCTTATTGCTTTAGCTAAAACATCAGATATACCATTTTTACCTGGCGCTGCAACTGCAAGTGAAGTTATGCAACTTGCATCGCATGGTTTTAAGTATTTAAAATTCTTCCCAGCAGAAGCTGCGGGCGGAACAGCAATGCTTAAGTCAATCGGTGGTCCATTACCGCATATTACTTTTTGTCCAACTGGTGGCATAAGCCTAGCAACTGCACCTAACTATTTAGCGCTTAAAAACGTTATATGTGTTGGTGGTACGTGGATGCTAGATAAACAACTAATTGAAAATAAAGACTGGCAAGCCATTGAAGCGCTTGCTCGCCAAGCAAGTGAACTTAAATAGGAGTCTAAAATGATTAATGTAGCAATTAACGGTTACGGCCGTATCGGTAGAAATGTATTACGTGCACTTTATGAGTCAGCTCAAAACAGCGAAATTAAAATTGTAGCAATTAACGATTTAGCACCAGCTAACGTTAACGCACATTTAACGCAATATGACTCGGTTCATGGTCAATTTTCTAAAAAAGTAACACTTGAAAATAACACCATGTTAATTGATGAAGACGTAATTACGTTAACGCAAGAACGTGATCCTGCAAATTTACCGTGGAAAGCACTAAACGTAGATATCGTTTTAGAATGTACTGGTTTTTTCACTAAACGTGATGACGCTGCTAAGCACATTGCAGCGGGCGCGAAAAAAGTAATCGTTTCTGCTCCAGGTAAAGATATGGATGCAACAGTGGTTCATGGTGTAAACAGCGATGTAATTAATGCTGATAGCCAAATCATCTCAAATGCATCATGTACTACTAACTGTTTAGCACCACTTGCAAAAGCAATTAACGACACAGTAGGTATTGAACAAGGTAGTATGACTACGATTCACTCTTACACAAACGATCAAAACTTATCTGACGTGTACCACCCTGATCTATACCGTGCTCGTAGTGCAACACAATCTATGATCCCAACTAAAACAGGTGCTGCGGCAGCTGTTGGTTTAGTATTACCAGAACTTGCTGGTAAATTAGATGGTATGTCGGTACGTGTACCTACTATCAACGTATCTTTAGTTGATTTTACGTTTATCACTAAGCGCGACACTACTGCTGAAGAAATCAATGCAATCATGAAAGAAGCGTCAACGGGTTCAATGAAAGAGATTTTAGAATACAACGAGCTTCCGCTTGTTTCTATCGACTTTAATCATAACCCAGCGTCTTCTATCTTTGATGCAACACAAACTAAAGCCAATGGTAAACTAGTTAAAGTAATGGCTTGGTACGATAACGAATGGGGTTTCTCAAACCGCATGTTAGACCAAGTTAAAGCATTAGGTGCGTTTTTATAATATAGCCCTAATGATGTAAAGTTTTAGCTTTATCCAACCAAGCCACGCATTGCGTGGCTTTTTTGTGTTTGGTTTATCTGTATATTTGCAACTCAAAATGTGGAAGGAACTATTTGTATTTTTTATACCCTAAATTTTGTTAATATAAAGGCGTGTAAACCAATGGAAATTTCGTTGTACTTAATCAACTCAACGAAGCAAGGAATAACAACAATGATCAAAGCTTTATCACGAAAGATATTTCGTACTAATCACTTACAAATTGGCGAAGGTAACATAAGTGGCTACATAGCCTGCTTTTTAGCAATATTGAGTTGCTTAGGCGTATTAGCGTTTCACTTCCCAGAATATTTAACAACGCCAGAACTACGCAAAAGCTACGATGTTAGTTTTTTGCGTCAGCTTATGTTTGCAGCATTGCTAATATCTGGCAGTTTAGGATTACTTAACTTTGTACGTAATACTAATAAGCGTTTAGGTGCTACAGCATGGTGTTTTATTACATTAGCTATTATGTTTGGCGGCCCTAACGTTGAGGTTAACGAGTTTGCAACGAATACACCCTATATAGGGCTTGATTGGTTTATTTTAGATTTACTCGGTTCAACACTTATATTTATTGTGATTGAAAAGCTATTACCGCATCGAAAAGAGCAAAAAATATTGCGTAGTGAGTGGAGAGGTGATTTAAACCACTTTTTTGTAAATCATTTAATTATTGGTTTTGTATTACTTGTTACTAACCATTTTGTACATTATGGTTTTGGTTGGGCTGTATCATCAACAATTCAAGGCGTTATTGAAAAAATTCCATTTGTTGCGCAGCTATTTTTAATAATACTCGTGGCTGATTTAATGCAGTACTGGGTGCATCGCGCCTATCACGAAATTCCTTTGTTATGGCGCTTTCATGGCGTACATCACAGCGCTAAAGAAATGGATTGGTTAGCGGGTTCTCGTCAGCATATTCTTGAAATACTAATAACACGCAGCTTAGTGCTAACACCGATATTTGTACTTGGATTTTCACAGCAAATAATTAGTTTGTACGTAATTATTGTGGGTTTACAGGCAGTGTTTAACCATGCAAACGTAAGAGTTAAATTTGGTTGGCTTAAGTATTTTATGGTTACACCGCAGTTTCATCATTGGCATCATGCGTCAGATAAAGCTGCAATTGACCGCAACTACGCTGCGCATTTCTCGTTTTTAGATTATGCGTTTGGTACTGCTGTTAAAGGTCAAAAGGAGTGGCCAGAAGCATATGGCGTAGTTGGGGATTACATGCCGGTAGGTATGCTTAAGCAACAGGTTTATCCGTTTAAGCGTACTAAATGAGTTTGCTTAATTGAATAAACACAAATTAAAAAGCGAGCAACGTGTTACATTTTGCTCGCTTTTTTTTAATATTAAATTTATTTTAGCTCTGCTAATAACCTAGTAAATGTAGGTCTTTGATTTAACAAAGGCTGCACAGCGCGGCTTACAATATCGGACATTTTAACAAAGAGCTCACTTTGTCTATCATCGCCCGTTACAGTGCCTAGTAAGTCTTCAATTAAACACCCTAATGCACGTACTTCAATTAACTCCATTTGCTTTTGTTGATAATCACTTAACATAGCTAAGTTTGTAGCTGCACCAAAATCACCAAATAATACATCAGCATCTTTGTTTATCATGGTGTTATGCGCATACACGTCGCCATGGCTTACTTTATGAATATGCAAATGGTGTAGGGTACTTACCATTTGCTGTGCAATTTTTAAAATAGCCTGAGTTGAGTAATGGCAATCATCATTAAAGGTGTCACGCGTACAGGTTTCAAGGCTTGGAGGTAAACCTAAGTTGCAAAAGCCTTCACCTATAAGCTCCATCACTAAACCAAGTTGCTCACTTTGCTCTATGTAGGCAAGTACCTTGATTAAGTTAGCGTGATCGCCTGCTTGTAAGCAGCAATTTACTTCATCAAGCGGGTAGCCGTCGCTGGTAATTGCGCCCTTGAATAGCTTAATCGCTACAGCGTTATCAACCAATTTTGCTAAATGAATAACGCCCGATGCACCTTGACCAATAACATGACTAAGTGTGTAATCGTTAAGAGGTTTATTTTCTAAGCTACATTTTGTAAGGCATTGGGCTTTATTAAAATTGTTACCGGCAAACGCAAGCCAAGCAAGTTTTGGTAATTCAAACAGCCAGTCGTCTACCTGCGTTAAGTTATTAGCAGAGAGCCTAACAAGCTCAAGGCTTTTACATTGCGCCATGCTACTAGGCAGTTGCTTAAGTTGATTGCCTGCAAGCGCGAGCTTTTTAAGCTGTGTAAATTGGCCAAAACTTTGAGGTAATTCAGGAATATTATTATCAGTAAGTATGAGCCATTCAATATTCTTTGGTAAACAATAATCGCCAAATTCAGCTATTTTACAGCCCTTAAATGCAACCATTATCAGAGCAGGGCATTTAGCTAAAACCGCAGGAATATGCTTAAACTGATTAAACGATAAAAATACTCGCTTCAGGCGTGTTAAACAGGCAAATTCATCAGGTAGTGTTGATAAGTTATTATTTGATAAATCGAGTACTTCAAGCGTGTCAGCTAAGCTAAAAATCTCTTCAGGGAATATTGTTAACTCTTCTACTAATTGCAGGTGAGTAGCACCAGCAAGCTTGCCACTTTTAAGCTCATTAAGGGAGTTCATATTAATACCATGTTCTAAAAATGAAAAAGCCAACATAGCTGTTGGCTTAAAGTAGTTCTAATTTAGTAAATCAGGTTTTAGAATTGCGCGTTATGGTAAACGTTTTGTACGTCGTCGCAATCTTCTAGCATGGCTAAAAAGCGTTCCATAACTTCTACATCTTCGCCTTCAATAGGCGTTTCAATTTGTGGAACGAAGCTAATTAGATCTTCATCAAATTCAGTCACGCCCATTTCTTCAAGCGCTGTACGTGTATTGTTGTACTCTGTATGAGGAGCAAAAACAGTTACTTTACCGTCATCTACTTCTACGTCAGTTACATCAACATCAGCCATCATTAATGCTTCAAGTACCGTTTCATCGTCATCACCGTCAAATACAAAAATAGCAAGGTGATCAAATAAATGAGAAACAGAGTTTTGAGCGCCAATTTTAGCGTTTGCTTTAGTAAAACAAACACGTACATCAGCAAAAGTACGTTTGTTGTTATCTGTTAAGCAGTCAACAATAATCATACAGTTACCAGGGCCGTAACCTTCGTAACGTGTTGCTGCGTAGTCTTCACCGCCGCCGCCTTTTGCTTTGTCTATTGCGCGGTCAATAACGTGTGCTGGTACTTGATCTTTTTTAGCGCGTTCAATTAAACGGCGTAATGATAAGTTACCATCTGGGTCTACACCGCCGTTTTTAGCACAAATATAAATTTCTTTTCCGTACTTAGAATAAACTTTAGTTTTAGCACCCGCAGTCTTAGCCATTGAATCTTTTTTGTTTTGGTAAGCTCTTCCCATCTGCGTTTCGCCTTAATATATGTAAATAATAGAATAAAATTATACCGCGTATTCTAAAGGTAAATGCAAGCAAGGGCTAGTAAGTATTAAAACAGATTAAAACGGTAACGTTTAAAAGCCATGTAAATGTATTTTATTAATGGGATCATCGAGGGTTCTAGGCGTTGGAATTATATCTATTATGTGTAAATTTAATTTAATAAAAAAGGCAACCTGTATAACAGGTTGCCTTACTAAGTAATAAAAAGTAAGTGTTACTTACCAAATACGTACACGCTCATCTTCAGGAAGGTATAACGCATCGCCTGGTTTTACATTAAACGCTTTGTACCATGCATCGTGGTTACGTGGCGCTTGTGCTCTAAAGCGACCTGGCGCATGTGTGCCACTACGAAGTTGGTTAAGCATGCTTTGCTCAGTACGTTTTTCTTTCCATACTTGTGCCCACGCAAGGAAGAAACGTTGATCGCCAGTAACACCGTCAATAACAGGCGCTTCTTTACCATTTAAACTGAGTTTGTAAGCGTGATAAGCCATTGATAAACCACCCACATCACCAATGTTTTCGCCAAGGCTATTTCGACCATTTACAAAGTTACCTTCGATTGGCTCGTATTTACTGTACTGGGCAGCCAGTTGATCGGCTTTTTCGTCAAATGCAGCGCGATCAGCATCAGTCCACCAGTTACGTTGCACACCGTTTTCGTCTGATTTTGAACCTTGATCGTCAAACCCATGACCCATTTCGTGACCAATTACAGCGCCAATACCGCCATAGTTTACAGCCGGATCGGCATTTGGATCGAAAAACGGCGGTTGTAATATCGCAGCCGGAAATACAATTTCATTAAACGAGCTATTGTAGTAAGCGTTTACGCGTTGTGGCGTCATGCCCCAGCGGTTACGATCTGTTTTTTGTAGCTCTTTTTCAACACTTTCTGCATGAAAATATTCACGCATGTTTTTCACATTACCAATCAAATCGTTTTTAGTAATACTTAAACCTTCATAAGACTGCCATACATCGGGGTAACCAATTTTTGGTACAAATGCAGCCAGCTTAGCGCGCGCATTTACTTTAGTTGCATCGCCCATCCATTCTAGATTATCAATACGTTCACCAAGGGCTATACGAAGGTTTTCAACCAGCTCTGACATTTGTTGTTTTGATGATTCAGGGAAGTAACGTGCTACGTATATTTTACCAATAGCAAAACCAAGCGAACTTGTGCCAGACATTTCACTTATTGCACGTTTCCAACGAGGGCGAGGTTCTTGTTGTCCGTTTAGTTCTTTGCCAAAAAAAGCAAAGTTAGTATTAAATACGTCTTCTGATAGTAAACCTGCGTTACCGCTAATAGCGTGATACGTTAGGTAGTCTTTCCATACTGCAATATCTTCTTGATTGATTAGCTCAATCATCGCTTTTATTGGCTCAGGCTGAGATACATTTAACTGAGGTACTTTATAACCTGTTTGCGCAAAGTATAAATCCCAGTTAAAGCCAGGATAAGCAGTGCTTAAATCCGCACGTTCAACTTGGTTTAAAGTTAAATCGCGATTACGGCGCTTTTCGCGAGGCCAATGACCTTGTGCAATTTTGGTTTCAAGTTCAAGAATAGCTTGAGCACGTTCAGTTGCATTTTCAGTTCCTGCAAACTTAAGCATGTCAGCAATGTGGGCAACATAAGCTGTACGGGTTTTAACAAAACGCTCAGCATCTTCAAGGTAGTAAGAACGATCTGGTAGGCCTAAACCACCAGCACCTAGCGACATTTCATATTTATTAGGGTCTAGGCGATTAAACCACATGCCGCCACCAAAAGGGGCTTTATTACCGGTTAACCAAGACTTACCAAACATTTTAGCTAAATCATCAGTCGATGATACATCACTAATTTCACTTAATAATGGCTTGATAGGCGCTATACCTAGTTTATTAAGTGTTTCGGTATCCATATACGCATTGTAAAAATCAGCGACTAGTTTTTCTTCTGCGTTTAAATCTTTACGTGCGGCTATTTCTTCAATAATAGCTTTAACATCATCTTCGCTGCGCTCTGCTAATCCTGAAAATGCACCATAACGCGTTTTATCTGCAGGCATTATATAGTTGTCATACCAAGTACCACTGGCATACATAAAAAAATCATCGCCTGGTTTAACGGCTTCGTTACGTGCTGTTAGGTCAACACCAAAACTACCTAACTCAGCTTTTTCTGCCACTACTGCTGTAGTTACTTTAGGTTTTTGCTCGTCTGTTTTTGTTGTTTGCGGCTCTGAACAGCCGGTAATAAATGTGGCAGCTAATGCAGCTGCAATTAAACTCTTTTTCATTACTTACTCCTGAGTATCACTGATTGAATTAAAGCTGCAGTGAATCATTTTTATTGTTACGAATCTTTAACTTATCGATTGTTATAGATATCAATCATACAAACAAACCTTTTGAGGTGAATCACCACAGTGCTCGATAAAACTAATTTAGAAGAAAAGAGAAAGGCTAGTAGGCGCTTTAAAACCTTTTTTTAGCTCTAATACCGGTAAGCATAAGAGCTAAAAGGTGTTACACATTATTTATTTTTTATGCTGTAGCTCCCACATACGGGCATATTCTCCGGCGAGAGTAAGTAACTCATCGTGCCTACCTTGCTCAATAATCTCACCAGCTTTGAGTACAATAATAGTGTCTGCGTCGGTAATAGTAGAAAGGCGATGAGCAATAACAATACTCGTGTGGTTACTTGCCACTTCACGCATTGCTGCGAGTATTGCTTGCTCAGAATGAGAGTCGAGTGCAGATGTAGCTTCGTCAAAAATTAAAATAGGGGACTTTTTCAAAATGGCGCGCGCAATGGCAATACGTTGTTTTTCACCGCCTGATACTTTTAAACCACGTTCGCCAACCAGTGTTTTATCGCCTTTATCAAGTGTGCTTATAAAGTCTTTTAAGTGCGCCATTGCAATGGCTTCGTCAATTTCAGTATCGCTTGCTGATGGTCTGCCGTAAGCGATATTTTCACGAATAGTGGTGTTAAACAGCACCGTATCTTGTGGGACTATTGCAATAGCTTGTCGAAGGCTCTGTAGTGTTACGTTATTTATAGCTTGGTTATCAATACTAATTTCACCAGCGTTTGTATCATAAAAACGATAAAGCAGTCGCGCTAACGAACTTTTACCAGCACCACTGGCGCCAACGATGGCTACTTTACTGCCTGCTTTAACACTAAAGCTAAGATTATTAAGAATAGGGCGATGCACATCGTAACTAAAACTTACATTTTTAAATGCAATTTCACCATGTTGAATATGTAACTCTTTAGCGGTTGATGAATCAGTAATAAGTGGTTTTTTATTAAGTAGCCCAAGCATGTTTTCAAGGTCGGTAAGGGCGCGTCTTATTTCGCGATATACAAAGCCTAAAAAATTGAGCGGTAAAAATAACTGAATCATATATGCGTTAATCATCACAAGCTCACCAATAGAAAGCTCACCGGTAACCACTTCGCTTGCACCAAGCCACATTAAAGCCGTAATAGCACAAGCAATAATAAGTGCCTGGCCTGAGTTGAGCGCAAGTAACGACATTCTATTTTTTAGACGTGCTTTTTCCCATTGTGCTAAAAAAGTGTCATAAGTCTGCGCTTCAAATTCTTCATTATTAAAATATTTTACAGTTTCATAATTCAGTAAACTGTCAATTGCACGAGTATTACTTTGATTATCGGCAGCATTTGCTTCTCTAATAAAGCGGTTACGCCACTGAGTTACCGTAACGGTAAAAGTAATATATATAGCCACAGCAAGAAGCGTCACTAGCGCAAACCAGACAGAAAACAACGTGCCAAAAATAATAGCGACAGTTAGTATTTCAAATAAGGTAGGCACAATATTAAACATTAAAAAGCGCATTAAAAAGCTTAACCCGCTAGTTCCGCGCTCTATATCACGGCTTATACCGCCAGTTTGCCTGTCTAAATGAAAGGCAAGCTCAAGCGAATGTAAATGCTTAAATACCTTTAAACCAATATCGCGCATGGCGTGTTCGGTAACGCGAGAAAATACAGCATCTCTTATTTCACCTAAAAATACGCTAGCAAAACGCAGCGCACCGTACATCAATAATAATAAAACGGGGATAACTAAAAGTGGGTTAATCGACTTATCAACCGAGTCTATAATTTCTTTAAGTGCCCAAGGCATTAACAAAGTGGCACCTTTAGCACCAATCAATGCTATTAACGCTATAAATACTCTGCCCTTAAACTTTGTAAGGTAGGGCCAAAGCGTTTTTACACTTTGGCGTAGGTTCATAGCATCTGGGTTTTTTGTGGAGGTTTGTCTGGAGCGCATTAATTATCTCAGAGTCGGTTAGTTAGATAAATCACTTACAAATATAAGCTAAGCAAGCACAATAAATTAAAACAAAGGGTAGATATTTAATCCAAAATTAAAGGCTTCGTTCTTTGAATATTAATTAACGTATGCACTTTTAGCTATGGCTGACAGAAGTTAATTTATGGGGTAAAACCTAAAAATCACAAAACCTACGAGCATTAAAATTAATAGCCGAAATAATTAGCGAGCTACTTTTTAATTAAATTCATATTCATCGTTTGGTGAGGAAGTAGTATTTATAAATAACGAGTTAAAACGTAAACTAGTTAAGTAACGCTAACATTTAAAAACCCCCTAACATGATAATAGTAAAAGGTATTGCAGCATTAAAGGGAGTTACAAAATTAATGCTTTTTAAAGTAGCAGTATAAGTTTTCTGGTAGTAGGTATCTCATATAGCGTTTTCTAAAACCAGCTTTCCATAATGATTTACTATAGGCTTGTTTAAATTTGATCGGATTAATAAACATTTTTAATGGATCTGATGTTTTAGCAAAGTAACTTTCATGGCTATTTGCACCCACATACTCAGAATGTTTGAGGTTACCAAAATTTACAGATTCGCTATAGGTAGGGCTATTTAATAACCGAGATATAGGTTTTATGGCTGTTTCAGGTGCTATATTCATTGTTTTATAATCTCTCTCAGTCGCCATAAAGTCAGTAATAAAATCCATAGCGCCTTTTTGAAATTCGTTTATCGTATCTAACTTACCGCTAGAAAAATCATTAGGTTCAAAAACAGGCTCAGCTTTATCATTCTTTTTATCAAATTTAATTACAGAGCCGTGAGGCGCCGAAAAAATAAACTCAAACATGTGTACACTTTTAGATAAAACCTGATGATTACTTTTAGGTTCCGAAAAGTTACACATATAACCAGACATCGGAAAGCCTTTTTTAGCAAACTTCATTGCAGTCTGAAATGTGCCAAGATAATAGCCATTAATATCTATTTCTTTATTTTCTAGTAGCATTAACTTATTTAACGAATTCTGAATTGTTCCTTGCCACCCAATATCAACAATAGCGACTTTTTTTGCATCCATAAACCCAATCTGATGCAAGTAAGTTAATAGGTTTTCTCTTTCGACAGCCGCAATATTGCATACATCGTTAGCTAATAAATTAAATAGTTTAGCTAATTTATTCTTATCGTTATCTGTTTCTATTGTATGTTTTTGATCAGAAAACCCAACTTCTTTTATTTGGTCAATATGTTTTTTGCATCTATATCGACTCTATCAAGGTAATTTTCAACGCTTAAATTAGGAACGAAATGACACAGTACTTTTATTGAATGCTCATCTATACCATTGTATATAGTAGGGATATTTATAGCCCTTCTCGATGCATACATGTATTTACTAGGAGGTGTACTCGTTCCTTGGTTCATAAGCGTATAAACTTTATTCATAATATAGCCGTCGCGAGCAAGAAAAAATATATGTTCTATTTCTTGGTGCATAACCTGACCAGTAAACCAGCGAGTTAAGCCAAAATATATTATTCCGCAGTAAACATAACCAAAGTCGTACCAAATATTCTCATTTTTATTATTTCTTTGGGTAAAGGTTTTATTAATGATCGTCGCAAAATAAATAGATTCTTCTATGGATAACTTCGGGGGATATAGCTGTCTTAGTCTTTTAAACGAATTATGGCTTAGCGCATATTCACTTGTTTTTTGTAATAATAAGGCTTTATGCCTTCTTTCATCGCGTTGATCACATCGGCGTAATAATAATCACCAACATGTAAAAGCTTAGATGGTTTACAAGATAGGTCATTAAGAATATGTGAGTATAACCCACCTTTAGACTTCGATTTACGAATTACAGATGATAAGTATAATTGATGGAACTTTGTGTACCCATTATCGTGAAGGATTTTTTTTATTACATACTCAGGTAAGTACATATCCGAGGTGAAAATAACTTTTTTCCCATTATCAATACAATATTGATAAAAAGAGTACATATATTCGTTTTTAACACAAAATTTTAATTATATTTCGATCTCTAGTGCTTTTAGTACATTTATTATTTTACTGTCTAAATTTTGTGTTTTTTGTATATGTGCGTATATTTCATCTAAGCCAATCGATTGAGTGCCATTTACCTGAGCTAGTATTTTAGTTGCTTCTGGTTCGGCTTTACTTCGGATACTTTTAAAGTCTATTTCTAGCTTTTTATATTCATCATTATATAAATTTTCAACAATTGTAAAAATATCAGCAGGTTCAAGGACTTTTCTGAGGATCACTGTATCAAAAATATCAAAAGAAACTATTTCGCTATTGTCTATCAGCTTTTTTAGGTCAGTGTCATTACTTAAGGTGTTTATTAGCTTTAAACTTTTATTATAAAATTTTGAGGCTATTTTATTAAATATGTTTTGTTTCATAATGACTCTTTTTGCCTAATATTTACTAGCCATAACATAATTAAGAAAAATAAAAATTTAGCTATTTGTTTACATTTCATTATACTAATTTCGTATAGTCTATGCAACTTGCACATTTATTGTGTGAACTGTTACAGGTTTTCAGTTATTTTACCAAAAAAATCATTAAATGAATGTTAAATGAATAATAAATTACCAATAATAAAATAAGCCTAGTTATAAATGATTAGTTTTTTATAATCTAGTAGGGCTATAGTCTATTTATTGTTGTTGAAATAGCCGGTTTAAACGCTGTGTATTTTATATTAAAGATTATTTAAAAATATATTTGCGTAATACACTTTGACTAAAACCGCATTAATATTTTGAAAGGTAGGGTGAATAAAAAATTAAACTAAATACATATCAGGCTATTGTATTTTAATTGACTGCCCTTATATAATAGCTACTTCTTATTTAAGATTTTAAATTAATGTTTAAATTTCGTGTTTTTTTAACTGCTTTTTTGCTTATTGCTGCACTTTTTAGTGTTCAAAGCGAAGCTGTGAGTGTTAAATACGATTTGAATCTTGATACAGTCTCACAAATTTCTCCTATCAATTTTGCTGATTTAACCAAAGCGCCATTAGTTGTAAAAAAAATGAGCGATGGACAACATAAAAAAAATCATCAAACTGATTATTGGGCGCATCAGCCTAGGTTTACTGCAAATAATTCATCATTGTTCTTATATAACGAGCAAAGCGAACCTCAGTATGATGTGATATTTGAATTTTTTGCACACACTATTACCGAGCAAATATATTTACAGTCGCAACCAGTAAATAAACCCAAGCCTTGGTATACCCTCGTTTTAAAAAGTAAAAAGTCACGGCTAAGTGGTTGGAAAGACGCCAACTTACTGTATACAGCGGTAACGACTTACCACGCTTAATTTTTCCTATTTAATTTTAATTGGTTTTTGCTTAGTTAGAGCTCAAGCCTGTAAATTAATTGTGCCTTGATTTATGTACACCTAAATAAAATACATAAACAGGCATGTTACTCACTATTTAGTGGGTAGTAAGGATTAGACATGTTAAACGTAAAAAATACCAAAAAGCCGTTAACGGCAAAATTTAAGTTAAGTTATATCGCCATGCTTGTAGTGCTGGTTTTACTTGCTATAAGCGCATTACCAAACTTATATCCAAACAAATCGTGGTTGAATATTAGTGCGGCACCGCATAGCGAAAATCAAACACTTCCAAGTACAAATAAACTTGTGTCGTTTTTAAACGATAACGGCTTAACCGTAGCGCAAGGGCTTGATGATCAATCATCAATTAATGTGTTACTTAATGAGCCAACAAAAAGTGCTCAGGCACAAGCTGATATAAAAGCACAATTTCCTACTGTGCAAGTTAAAATTGTTGAGCATGCAACAAGCCCGTTATGGTTACAAAATATTGGTCTTTCACCAATTAAGCTAGGGCTTGATTTAAATGGGGGTGTGTTATTTGTACTTGATGTAGATCTTGAAAAAGCAGTTGATGAACAATTAGTAAGTGCGTATCAGCAAGCAAAATCAATCATCATTAAACAAAAGGCACATGGTGTAAAAGCACAGCAAACCCAGCATGGCTTTGAAATAAATGCATTAGATGGCACAAGTGACAAATTAAGTGCAGTTGTAGATGAAATAAATAGCCGCTTTTCTAACTTAACCACAACCAAAAGCAGTAACGGTAATGTAAGCATTGTACAATTTAATTACTCAGAAAAAGGACGTAGCGCGTTCGATAAAGAAGTAATGGGGCAAACGCTTACAACGCTTCGTTCACGAATTGAAGAACTTGGCATTACCGAAGCCGTAACACAGCGCCAAGGTAAACAACGTATTCGTATTGAGTTACCTGGTGTGCAAGATCCTACCGAAGCAAAACGTATTATTGGTGCAACGGCATCACTTGGTTTTTACCAATTAAAAGAAATTGGCGGGCAAACTTTTAATATGCAATCGGGCGGGACTATAAAGCTCGATCCTGTGCCTATTTTTACCGGTGATCATATTAATAATGCGAACCTTGGTCGCGATGATTGGGGCAAGCCGCTTGTGCAGTTAAGCCTTGATGGGCAGGGCGGCGACGCAATGTCTACTTTTTCTAAAGCTAATATTGGTAAGCCAATGGCAACCGTTTACTCTGAGTATTCTCAAAATGCCAAAGGCGAAGTAGTTAAAAAAAGTGAAGTAATAAATGTAGCTAACATTGCTCAGCATTTAAGTTCTCGCTTTAGTATTACCAATATGAAAAGCACACAAGCGGCTGCTGATCTTGCTTTATTACTAAGAGCGGGCTCGCTTACTGCACCTGTCACTATTGTTCACGAACAAACAATTGGTCCAAGTTTAGGAAGCGAAAACATCAGTAATGGTTTAGCTGCACTTATGCTGGGATTGGGTATTACACTTGCGTTTATGGCTATGTGGTATAAACGCCTTGGTCTTATTGCAAACGTTGCACTTATATTAAATTTAACGTCACTTGTAGGGCTAATGTCTTTATTACCAGGTGTAGTTTTAACACTGCCAGGCATTGCCGGTTTAGTACTAACCATAGGCATGGCAGTAGATACAAACGTAATTATATTTGAACGTATTAAAGAAGAACGACGAAGAGGACGAGGTCCGTATCAAGCAATTCAAGAGGGCTATAAACAAGCAGCAAATACAATATTTGATGCCAATATAACCACCATGATCACCGCGCTTATTTTATATGGAATAGGCTACGGACCAGTAAAAGGCTTTGCTATTACCTTAGCACTAGGGCTATTAACCAGTGTGTTCACCGGTGTATATGTATCAAAAGTATTGAGTCAGACATTGTATTTAAAATTTGGTAAAAAAAGTGGAGTAAGTGCAAATGCTTAATTATTTTTTAAAAGGCGAAAAGGGCACTCGTTTGCGTTTTATGGGCTTAGTATTAAGCGCCACTCTTGTACTGCTATCGGTATTTACACTGACTCAAAAAGGTCTTAATTTTGGTTTAGATTTTACGGGTGGCTACTTAACAGAGTTTACTACCAGTCAAAGCGTAGAGCTTAAAAACCTAGAGCAGTTTATTGCTAAAAATCATAACGGTGATTTTGAATTAACCAGCCAAGGTAATAACCACTTTCAATTAAGAGAGGCACCTAGTGCAAATAAATCATCGGTCAATAATAGTAGCGACTGGCAAAGCGCAGTAACGCAAAACACTGATATAGACGCAACCGTATTATCATCAGCTTATATCGGCTCGCAAGTAGGGGATGAATTATTTGACCAAGGGTGTTTAGCTATGTTTGCCGCCATGATTGCGGTAATGCTTTACCTTGCAGTGCGTTTTGAATGGCGCCTAGCTGTTGGCTCAGTGGTTGCACTAGTACACGATTTAGTACTAATACTTGGCTTGTTCTCATTGTTACAACTTGAGTTTAACTTAACCGTACTTGCAAGTTTACTAGCCATTATTGGTTATTCACTCAATGACTCTATTATTGTAGGCGACAGAGTGCGTGAGTTACTGCGAGTAAAGTCTAACGCAAACGTATCACCTGCCATTATTATTAACGATGCAATAAAAAGCACGTTTACACGTACCTTAATTACATCGGGTACAACCCTTGCTACAGTTGCAAGTGTTTGGCTTTTAGCTGGTGCGCCATTACAAGGGTTTGCTATAGCCTTGTTTACAGGCATTGTAGTAGGTACGTTTTCATCTATTTGTATAGCGGCAACATTACCTGAATTAATGGGGTTAAGTGCAAAAAACTACGAAGTAAAAGTAGACGTAAAAACCCAAACATTAATGGATATGCCATAAAACGAGAATTAATGAGTAAAGAGTGGTTTTTCAACCAATAAATATACCGCTCTTTATTTTTAATTACTTGATTGGAGCTTAAAAAGCATCCAATAGCTACTCAATAACTATTCAATAACAACAGCAACCAGTCACCCAACCTCCAACAAATGTGCAGGGCTTAAAATAATGGTTTTAAGCCCTGCAAAAATGTTAAACTAATCGCCTTATTTTTACTGCCAGTATTGTATTAACCCCATGAATAAAGCCCACGTTATAGAACACCTTCGTTTTGCGTTAGAAGCGCAGCTTACAACAGCAAAAGTGGCGGCAAAAACTGCGCACGACACAGCCACACATGAAGAAAACATAGCTGAAAATAAATACGATACCTTAGGGCTCGAAGCCGCTTATTTAGCACAAGGTCAAGCCCAGCGCGTAAACGATTGCTATAAAAGCATAGAATTGTTCGAACCTGCCTTTAACGAAAAACCAACCGACAAAATAATAGTCGGGTCGCTTGTATGCTTAGAGGATGATAAAGCTGTCCAAAAATGGTTTTATTTAGGTCCAGCAGCAGGTGGATTAACAGTCAATGTTAAAGAGCACGCAATTGCCGTTGTAACACCAGGGGCACCAATGGGTAAGCAGTTATTAAACAAACAATGTGATGATGAAATTACGTTAACAATCGCAGGTAAAGTCCACGAATACGTGGTAGTAGAGATTTTATAAAGCTTTGGTTTTTAAGAGAAGCGCCTGCTACAGAACCATACTAACGTAATAATCTCCCACCTATACCCATTAATTATGTCTCGGATGGTATTAATTTATTTCTACTATTAATACGGTTTAATTAAACTTTAAATAACACTGTTCATAGAAGCAGTATTTTTAGTTTTATCTCATAACATTATTAAAAGTCGTTTTGGTGTTATAAAACATCAAAGTGGTGTTTAGTATAATGCTATATGGTAGTCGCTGGATTTTAGCTGCGGCGAATCAAAAGATAAGGGAACTATATGAGTCGTTGGATTCAACAATTTGAAAATCATGCTTTTAAACTAGGGGCTGTTGATCTTTGTAGTATATATATTAATCAGCCCACATTGGTAGCCACATCATAGTAAATGCTAAAGCGAGCATGGAATGATAAT